>CAZTCU010000156.1:0-6770 GCA_964612235.1 uncultured Rhizobium sp. | reverse complement strand
GCCGGCCGCAAACATGCGGGCATGGAACATTGGCTGCCGCTGTTTCACACCCATCTCGACACGCTGTTCGATTATGCGCCGCGCGCGCTCATTTTCCTCGCCCATCAGGTGGAAGAAGCGAAGGACGCGCGCCTCGCTCTGATCGCGGATTACTACGAAACCCGCAAGACGATGATGCGCAGCGGCGAGGACGGCCTCAAGGCGCCGCCCTACAAGCCGTTGAAGCCGGAAACGCTTTATCTCGACGCCAAGGAATGGGCAGCGCTTCTTTCGCATCATCGGGTGCGCGCGCTGTCGCCGTTCCAGGCGCCCGAATCCAAAACCTCCACCGAAGCGGGCGGCAAGACGGGCCGCGACTTCGCGCCCGAACGCGCACAGGGCAAGGTCAACGTCTTCGAATTCGCCGCCGCCCATGTGAAAGCGCTGCAGGAAAGCGGCAAGCGCGTGTTGTTGGCCGCGTGGACGGAAGGTTCCGCCGAGCGATTGGGCGGCGTTCTTTCCGATCACGGTCTCGACGCCGTGCGCGCGGTCAAGGATTGGACGGACGCGCAGAAGCTGAACGTGAAAGCCGCTGGTGTCGCCGTGCTCGGCCTCGAACACGGTTTCGAAGCGCCCGATTTCGCCATCGTCTCCGAGCAGGACATCCTGGGCGATCGCATGGTGCGCTCGCGCGGGCGTCAGCGCAAAGCGCAGAACTTCCTCGCCGAAGTCTCAAGTCTCGCTCCCGGCGATCTCGTCACCCATATCGAGCACGGCATCGGGCGCTACCTCGGATTGAAAACGCTCGATGTCGCGGGCGCCCCGCACGATTGCCTCGAACTGCAATATGACGGCGGCAAGCTGTTCCTTCCCGTGGAGAACATCGAACTCCTCACGCGCTATGGCGCGGATGAAGGCACCGCGCAGCTTGATCGCCTCGGCGGCGCAGGCTGGCAATTGCGCAAGGCGAAGATGAAAGAGCGCGTGCGCGAGATTGCGGGCGAACTCATCCGCATCGCCGCCGCGCGCGAATTGCGCTCGCTCCCCGCCGTCGATCCGCCGCCCGGCATCTATGACGAATTCTGCGCCCGTTTCCCGTGGCAGGAAACCGAAGACCAGGAAAAGGCGATTGCCGACGCCATCGGCGACCTCGCCAAGGGCCGCCCAATGGATCGCCTCGTCTGCGGCGACGTCGGTTTCGGCAAGACCGAAGTGGCGTTGCGCGCGGCTTTCGTCGCTGCGATGAGCGGCGAACAGGTGGCGGTCGTCGTGCCCACCACGCTGCTCGCCCGCCAGCACTACAGGAATTTCGCCGACCGCTTCCAGGGCTTCCCCGTGACGGTGCGCCAGCTTTCGCGCTTCGTCGATGCGAAGGAGGCGTCCGAAACCAAAGCCGCGCTCGCGGCAGGCGAGGTGGACATCGTCGTCGGCACGCATGCGCTGCTCGCCAAGAACATTTCGTTCAAGCGGTTGGGCCTTTTGATTGTCGACGAGGAGCAGCATTTCGGTGTCTCCCACAAGGAACGCCTGAAAGCCTTCAAGGCCGATGTGCATGTGCTGACGCTCACCGCCACGCCCATCCCGCGCACCCTGCAACTGGCGCTCTCCGGCGTGCGCGACCTGTCGCTCATCACCACGCCGCCGATAGATCGCCTGGCCGTGCGTACCTTCGTCACGCCGTTCGATCCGCTGGTGGTGCGGGAAGCGTTGCTCCGCGAACATTATCGCGGCGGACAGAGCTTCTACGTCGCGCCGCGTGTCTCCGATCTGCGCGATGCCGGGCAGTTCCTCAAAGACACCGTGCCGGAAGTGAAGTTCGCCATCGCCCACGGCCAGTTGACGCCGTCGGCACTCGAAGACGTGATGACCGCCTTCTACGACCGGCGGATCGACGTGCTCGTCTCCACCAACATCGTCGAAAGCGGCCTCGACATCCCGACCGCCAATACCATGATCGTGCACCGCGCCGACATGTTCGGCCTGTCGCAGCTTTATCAGTTGCGCGGCCGCATCGGCCGTTCCAAGCAGCGCGCTTACGCCTATTTAACAACGCCCGCCGACCGCAAGCTCACCGAACCAGCCGAACGCAGGCTTCAAGTGCTGCAATCGCTCGACCAACTGGGCGCGGGCTTCTCCGTCGCCAGCCACGATCTCGACATCCGCGGCGCGGGCAATCTGCTCGGTGAAGAACAATCCGGCCACGTCCGCGAGGTGGGCATCGAGCTTTATCAGGAGATGCTGGAAGAAGCCGTTTCCCAGATGCGTGCGGGCGAAACCGGCGCCGATCTGCCCGACGAATGGTCGCCGCAGATCAATATCGGCGCAGCGGTTCTCATCCCGGAAGAGTATGTCACCGATCTCAACGTCCGCATGTCGCTCTATCGCCGCCTCGCGAGCGTCGAAACCCGCGCCGAGATCGATCAATTCGCCGCCGAACTGATCGACCGCTTCGGGGCGCTGCCGGAGGAAGTGAAACACCTGCTAGATGTCGTCGCGATCAAGCGCCTGTGCCGTGTCGCGCTCGTCGAAAAGATCGACGCCGGCCCGAAAGGCGCCACCATCACCTTCCGCAACAACCAGTTCCCCAACCCCATCGCGCTCGTTCGCCTCATCAGCGCGCACCAGAAGACAATGAAGGTCCGCCCGGATCAGAAGGTCGTCATCGCGCGCGACTGGCCCGAACCCAGCCAGCGCCTCAAAGGCGTGCAAGCTCTGCTGACGCAGCTTTCCCAGTTGGCCGAAGCCGCGTGAGCTAGCCCCTCAGCCCGGAATGGTCAGCTCTTCGACCTTCCAGGGATGGCCGTAGCTGGAATAGCGCAGCCATACCGGACGCACACGAAAGAAGGTAAGCCCCGGCCACGCCACTCGTCCGCCACGATCCGGAAATCTTTCGAGATAGATTTTCTTGCAGTCGGACAGCCGCGACTCGAACACCTCTTCCGCCACGCCCTCATATTGCACGGTCTGCTCGTCTTCCCAGCCAATGACTGCGGCGATCCGGGGATTGCGGCGAAGGTTGATGCATTTGCGGTTTGTCTCAATCGTAAAGAAGATCAATTCGAGCGCAGGTGTCACGGCGATATTCACGAGCGCGGCTTCGGGATTGCCGGATGGGGAGATTGTGGACAGGACGCACAGTTCGCGGGCGCGTATGAACGTGTAAAGGTCCGGCTTCGCGATCATCGGGCATTTCCCGGGCTAAATGCGATTGCAAATCGCACGCGTTGTTTTACCCTGCGGTCACCATAGTGCATCGTGCGCGCGAAATCTCCCCACGAATTGGCTTTCTGCTTGCTAAAGAAGTATATATTCTGACTCTTAAGGGGTCCGAGTCGCCTGGATCGATTGCGTTGCTGAGCAAGTCTGCATCGGAGGGGACATGGAAAAGATCGAGGAGTTGTCGCCGTGGTGGGGGCGCGCGGTCGCCTTCACTTTTGTGTTTGGGTTCGCCGTTCTCATTCTTCTGACCGTCAAAGCCTATCAGAACGCTCCGCCCATTCCCGATCGAGTGATCGACACCGAGGGCACTGTCGTCTTCACCGGCGACGACGTGCGCGCAGGCCAGCAGGTTTTTCTCAAATACGGCCTCATGGACAACGGCACGATCTGGGGCCATGGCGGCTATCTGGGCCCGGATTTCGGCGCGGCGACGCTTCACAATTGGGCACTCGACCTTGCGAACCGGCTAGCCCAAACGCAATTCGGAGGGAATTACGCGTCGCTAACGGAGTTGAAGCGCGCCGCTATTGGCGGACAGGTCGCGACCTTGCTCAAAACCAACCGCTACGATGCGGCCACCGGCGTTCTCACCTTGCTGCCCGCCGGTGCGGAGACGTTCACCGGCGAGACCGCCCGCTGGAAAACCTATTTCGAGAACCCCGAATTGAACGGGGGCCTTGCCGCCAACCTCATTTCCGATCCGCGCGAAATACATGACCTCACGGCGTTCTTCACCTGGGCAGCCTGGGGCTCCGTCGCCAAGCGGCCCGGCACCGCGCACTCCTATACGAACAATTTTCCTTACGATCCGCTGGCGGGAAACAATCCCACCGGCGCCGCGCTTTTGTGGACAGGCATCAGCTTCATCTTTCTGTTGGGCGGGACCGCTCTTGTTCTTTTGGCCTTCGGGAAATTCGATTATCTCGGCTGGCATGGTGCTCCGGCCGCCATGGAAAAATGGTCCCTCAGCGATTCGCAAAGGGCGACCCTGAAATACATGGCTGTGGCAGCGGTGCTGCTGCTCGGCCAAACTTTTTTCGGCGCGGGCGTTGCCCACTATCGCGCGGATCCGGGATCGTTCTACGGCATCGATCTGGCGGCCTATTTCCCCAGCAATCTGCTGCGTATCTGGCATCTGCAATCGGCGATTTTCTGGATCGCGACGTCCTATGTCGCGGGCGCGCTGTTCGTGGCGGAAATGCTCGGCCGCACGAGCCCGCCGAAACAGGCGCTCGGAATCCATCTGCTTTTCGGCGCGGTCGCCGTCGTCATAGTGGGCAGCATGCTCGGAGAATGGGCGGGCATCCTGCAGTGGTTCCCCACAAGCTGGTTCTGGTTCGGCAATCAGGGCTGGGAATTCCTGGAATTGGGCCGGTTCTGGCAGGTGCTGCTCGCCATCGGACTGCTGTTCTGGTTCTTCCTGGTGTGGCGCGCGGTGGCGCCGGCCCGGCGCGATCCCGAACGCCGGGGGTTTGCGAACTTCTTTCTGATCGCGGCGTTCGCCATTCCGTTGTTCTATCTCCCCGCCTTGTTCTTCGGTTCCAAAACGAATTACACCATCGTCGATGCATGGCGGTTCTGGATCATCCATCTTTGGGTCGAAGGATTCTTCGAATTCTTCGTGACCGTGATCGTGGCGGTCATCTTCTACCAGATGGGCCTCGTGCGCAGGATCACCGCGCTTCGCACCATCTACCTCGACGCGATTCTCTATTTCGGCGGCGGCCTCATCGGCACGGGACATCACTGGTATTGGACGGGCCAGACCGAGGCGAACATGGCGCTTTCCGCTGCGTTCTCCGCTCTTGAGGTCGTGCCGCTGACGCTCATCACGCTCGATGCCTGGGATTTCGTGAACGTCACGCGCGGCAACGACAGCATTGTGCAGCGGCATCGCTGGACGTTCTATTTCCTGATTGCCGTCGGCTTCTGGAATTTCGTGGGCGCGGGCGTCTTCGGCTTCCTCATCAACACACCGATCGTCAGCTACTACGAAGTCGGCACCATTCTCACGCCCAATCACGGCCACGCCGCGATGATGGGCGTGTTCGGAATGCTGGGTGCCGGATTGATGGTATTCGTCCTGCGGGAAGTGGCGACGGACGAAACCTGGTCAAGGCTTTCGCGGTTCGTGCGGGTTGCGTTCTGGGGCCTGAATATCGGCCTGGCGATGATGGTGGTGCTCAGCCTCTTCCCGGGCGGCGTGATGCAGGTGCTCGATGTGATCGCCAATGGCTACTGGCACGCAAGGAGCCTCGACTACACCGCCACGCCCTTGGCCCGCACGCTGGAATGGATGCGAATGCCCGGAGATCTCGTCTTTATGTTCCTGGGCGCGCTGCCTCTGGCTATCGCGATGACGTGGGGATACCTCGCAAGCCTCAGAAGCGGAAGTGCCGCGCGGTAGCACCAAAGAAAAACCCGGCATGGCCCGAAGGCCATACCGGGCTTTCGTCCACCCCCCGGTGATTAAGCGGCGCTGGTCTCGTACGCCATGATGGTTTCGCTGCCCGCCTGGATGCGCTCGAACAGCATCGCGCATTCCGGGATCATGCGTTCCATCCAGTATTTGGCCGAAACGATCTTGGCTTCGTAGAACGCCTTGTTGCCGGTTCCGGCGGCGAGTTTGGCTTGCGCCACCTTCGCCATGCGCGCCCACATGAAGCCCAGCACCACAATGCCCATCATGCGCAGATAGTCGGTGGCCGCGGCGCCCGCGTCGTTGGGGTTCTGCATCCCGTGCTGGGCCAGCCACATCGTTGCCTGCTGCAACGTGCCGAGGCCGCGCTGCACCGGCTTGATGAACGGCGAAAGCTTCGCATCGCCTTCGTTCGCCGTCAGCCAGCCATTGATGTGATTGAACAACGCCATCGGCGCTTCGCCGCCCTTGCGGCCCAGCTTGCGGCCGACGAGATCCATCGCCTGCACGCCGTTGGCGCCTTCATAGGTCTGGTTGATGCGCCCGTCGCGGACGAACTGTTCCACGCCGTTGTCGCGCACATAGCCGTGACCGCCATAGATCTGCATCGCCATGTTGGCGCATTCGAAGCCCATGTCGGTGA
Organism: uncultured Rhizobium sp.; assembly: GCA_964612235.1. Classification (GTDB taxonomy): domain Bacteria; phylum Pseudomonadota; class Alphaproteobacteria; order Micropepsales; family Micropepsaceae; genus Rhizomicrobium. Next base: position 510 of record CAZTCU010000156.1, on the reverse strand, counting down.
AGAACGCCTTGATCACCGGCGTCAGCAGGTCGGAGATCAGTGCTGCTTCCTGTGCGTCCGGGCGATTGGAGCGCATCACGTTCATGTTCAGCATCGTCCACATCGTCACCGCACGCGCGCCTTCGATGAAGGAGCGGCAGTGCAGCAGCATGCGGCGAACGTCCGGATGCACGATCAGAAGATCGGCCGGCTTGTCCGGCTCGGCCGGGCCGGTCAGCGCGCGGCCCACGCGGCGCTCATGCGCATAAGCAAGGCCGTTCTGATAGGCGGCTTCGGCGATCGCGAAACCCTGCACGCCCACGCCCAGGCGCGCCATGTTCATCATGCCGAACATGCCGCTCATGCCCGCGGAAGAAGACTTCTTCTTCTCTTGGCCGGGCACTTTCGGCTGCGGCTTGGGGCCAAGACGCCACGCCTTGGCTTCGTCGAAGTTCAGCACGCAAGTGGCGGAGCCCCTGATGCCCATCTTCTTTTCGATGCCGCCGCACATCACGCCGTTGCGTTGGCCCA
>CAZTCU010000155.1:5089-6785 GCA_964612235.1 uncultured Rhizobium sp. | reverse complement strand
ATTGCTCGCGCTACAACACGAACACCGGCGTCTTGACCGAAGAGATGTTCGACAACGTGATCAAACAGGCCAAGATCGCGGCGATGCCGCAGATTTGAGCGCCACAGCTTGTGGGCTGCTTGTCCGGCCCTACTCCTATTTGTTTTCGCATTTTTGAATTCGGGGGGTGGGGTGGGTATCTCTGCTCCTGCGCTGTTGTCTCGGCCACTAATATAAGGCCGTTTTGCAGGTGTTCGATAGCGATTCAGCGTCTTTGTTGCGCGTCCCCACCCGCCGCGCCACGCGCGTCGACCTCCCCGCGTAGGGGGAGGTAAGTGGTTATCCCTTGGCCCGCATCAGCCGCGCCTTGTCGCGTGCCCAGTCGCGCTTCTTTTCGGTCTCGCGCTTGTCGTGCAATTTCTTGCCTTTGGCGATGCCGAGTTCGATCTTCGCGATGCCTTTCGGATTGAAATAGACCCTAAGGGGTATCAGCGTCATGCCCTCGCGCTGCACGGCGGCAGAAAGCTTGCGCGCTTCGGTCTTGCGCACCAGCAGTTTGCGCATGCGCTTGGGCTCGTGGTTGAAGCGGTTGGCCATCGTGTATTCGGGGATGTAGGCGTTGACGAGCCAGATCTCGCCGTCCTTCGCCTGCGCGTAGGACTCCGCGATCGTCGCTTTACCAGTGCGCAGCGCCTTCACCTCGGAGCCCATCAGCATGATGCCGGCTTCGATGGTGCCGTCGATGGCATAGGAGAAGCGCGCCTTGCGGTTGTCGGCGACGACCTTCTTTTCCGGATCGGCTTTTTTCGCCATCAGGCGATACCGGCGTGCGCCATCGCCTCGCGGATGCGCACGCGAGCCTGTTCGCTCGCGGCAACAATGGGAAGACGCACTTCGTCGGTGCAATGGCCAAGAACCGAAGCCGCATATTTGGCCGGCGCGGGACTGGACTCGCAGAACATCGCGTCGTGGAGCGGCGTCAGGCGATCCTGAATCTCGCGCGCCTTGGCGAAATCGCCCGCGAGACACGCATTCTGGAAGTCCGCGCAAAGTTTCGGCGCGACATTGGCCGTCACTGAGATGCAGCCGTAACCGCCATGCGCCATGAAACCGAGCGCGGTGATGTCCTCGCCCGAGACCGGACGCCAGTTCTTGCCGCAGGCCAGACGTTCGCGCGACGGACGCGCGAGATTGTTGGTCGCATCCTTCACGCCGACGATGTTGGCGATCTTCGAAAGCCGCCCCATCGTCTCGACCGAAATCTCCACCACGCTGCGGCCGGGGATGTTGTAGAGGAGGATCGGGATGTCGACCGCCTCGGCAATCGCCGCGAAATGGCGGTAGAGGCCTTCCTGTGTCGGCTTGTTGTAGTAGGGCGCGACGGACAGCACGGCGTCCGAACCCACGTCCTTGGCGCGGCGCGTGAGCGAGATCGCCTCCGCCGTGGAATTGGAACCCGCGCCCGCGATCACCGGCACGCGGCCCGCCGCTTCCTGCACGCAGAGTTCGACCACGCGCATATGTTCGTCGTGGGTCAGGGTCGCGGATTCGCCGGTGGTACCCATCGGCACCAGGCCGTGGCTGCCTTGCGCGATCTGCCAGGAGACGAACTTTCGAAACGCAGCCTCGTCCACCGCGCCGTTCTTCATCGGCGTGATGAGGGCGGGCATCGAGCCCCGAATGCGTTCGCGAATATCAGCCATGACTTGCGCCTTTG
>CAZTCU010000155.1:0-4989 GCA_964612235.1 uncultured Rhizobium sp. | reverse complement strand
CTAGATACCGGGTTGTCCCGGTTTTCGGAAGCGCCCGTCATAGTGCCCGATCCGGGCAAAAGAAAGGAGCGATCCCAATGGCCCTCGAGATGAGACCGCAATGCGAGCGTTGTGCCGCAGCCCTTCCTGCCGACAGCGACGCCGCCCGTATCTGTTCCTACGAATGCACGTTCTGCGCGGATTGCAGTTCTGCCATGCAGGGCCGTTGCCCGAATTGCGGCGGGGAACTAGTTACACGACCCCGGCGGAAGACATCGTAGGCCAAATTTCGCCGTCTTCGGGTGGCATCGTGAGGTTGTGGCCGTTATCGTCGGTCGCGTTCCCCCACAGGTTGATTCGATTTGTTCGTATCCATGCGTTTCGTTAAATCCGCTTTCGCGGGCATCGCCCTTTGCGTGCTCGGGGTTTCGGCACTGGCCGACGTCGCTCCCGACCGCACCAGCAACATCCATTATCTCAGCGACGACGACCGGGCCCTCTACAAGCGCGCCTTCGAGGCTGCGGGACGCAAGGATTGGGCGAACGCGCAGGCGCTGGCGATCCAGGGGCACGATCCCACGGCGCGGCGGATCATCCAGTGGCGCTATCTGCTCGACCCGGACAGCGGTGCGGGCTTCGCCGAGATCAGCGGTTTCATCAAGAACAATCCCAACTGGCCGCTTCAGGGCGTGCTCCAGTCGCGCGCGGAACAGGCGATCACCGACGACATGGCTCCGCAGGCGGTCGTCCAGTGGTTCGGCGGTCGTACACCGAACACCGGCATCGGGAAGATCCGCCTCGGTCACGCGATGATCGCGACCGGCCAGGTTTCGGCAGGTTCGGCATTGATCCGCAACGCGTGGAGCGAGAACAGCCTGCAGAGCGATCAGGAGGCCTTTGTCATCCGCAACCATGGCGACCTGCTGACGCCCGATCTGGAGGCAGAGCGCCTGAACAGCCTTCTCTGGCACGAGGACGAGGGCGGCGCCAAACGCGAACTGCCGCGCGCACCCGAAGATGCAAAGAGGGTCGCAAAAGTACGCCTGGCGCTGCGCCACAATCCGAAGGTCGGTATCCGGCTGGCGGCGGAGCTGCCGGCGCGGCTTTCATCTCACCCCGGCCTGTTGTTCGATCTTGCGAAAGCCTATCGCGACCGCGACGAAACCGAGAAGGCGGCGAACATCCTGCTCCGCGCGGCGGCACAGGAAAACAAGAAATGGCCCGGCAAGATGTGGGGCGAGCTGAACGTCACTGCGCGGCAGGCAGTTGGCGAAGGGAAATATCGCACCGCCTACCGGCTTGTGTCCGATACGGGGCTTACGGATGGAGCGGCATTTGCCGATGCGGAATTCTTCGCGGGTTGGATCGCGCTGCACTTCCTCAACGATCCGAAATCGGCTCTGGCGCATTTCCAGAAGCTGGAGACGGGCGTCTCGCGGCCCATCAGCAAGTCGCGCGCCTATTTCTGGGAGGGACGCGCAGCGGAAGCCAGCGGCGACAATGCGATGGCAGCGCTCTACTACCAGAAGGGCGCGGCCTATTCGGATACCTATTACGGCCAGCTTGCGCTCAGCCACATCAGCCAGACGCCTGTGCTGCATCTGCCAGACGCTTCCGTGCCGCCTGCCATCGCACGCGCGCAGATCGAGGACACAGAGACGACGCGGGCAATCCGCGTGCTGGCGGATTTGGGCGAGGAGCACCTGCTGCGGCTGTTCGCCAATGCCTATGTGGGGCCTGAGCCGGACGCCAAGAGCGCCTGCAGGCTGGCACAGTTGATGGTGGATCTCGGCTATCCCGAAGTGGCGGTACGCGCGGCCAAGCAGGCGGGCTATGGCGGTGTGCTGTTGCTCAACTATTCGTTCCCGGTGGCCAACGTGCCCGCTTACAAGGGCGAAGGTGCTGCGCCAGAGACGCCGCTGGTGCTGGCGCTGATCCGTCAGGAGACCGAATTCGATCCCAACGCGGTAAGCGGCGCGGGCGCGCTGGGCATCATGCAGGTGATGCCTGACACGGGCAGGAAGATGGCGCGGATCGCAGGCGTGGCTTACGACCAGCACAGCCTGCTCTACGACACCGAATACAACATGCAACTAGGCATGGGCGAGTTGCAGCACCAGCTCGACAACTGGGGCGGCTCCTACATTCTGGCGATTGCGGCCTACAATGCGGGGCCGAGCAATGTGAAACGGTGGATCGCGCAGTTCGGCGATCCGCGCACGGCGGGCATCGATCCGGTGGATTGGATAGAATCCATCCCCTTCGGCGAAACGCGCAACTATGTGCAGCGCGTGATCGAGAACATGCAGGTCTATCGCAACCGGCTTGCGGGCACCGATCAGCCCTCGCGAATCCTGGCCGATCTCTACAGGCCAAATCCGCCACAGGCGTCGGTGCTGAAGTACGTGCCGCCGCCGGTCAAGGCATTGCCGCCCGAGCCGAAGAAAAAGAAAATCAAAAAAACGCACAAGAAGAAAAAACATCATCCCCGATGATGCTTGTTCGACCGGCGCCGGCTCAGGCTCTAGCCAGCCACTCGCGCGCCTGACGCTGCGCCTCGGCGATCTGGGAGGTGCTCATCTCGCTGGCCATGGTGGCGCGCCATCTCCTGGCTTCGTCGACGCCGCGCATCGCTGCGAGATTGAACCATTTGTGGGCGGCAACGTAATCCACGCCCACACCCTGCCCCGTCGAATACGCCAGCCCCAGATTGTAGAGCGCGATCGCCTGACCGCATTTGGCTTCGACTTCGTACTGCGTCAGCGAATCGACATCGATACACGCCATCGCGACTTCCCCTTCGAACATTGCGTATGCACGACTGTCCCGTGCAGGCACAATGCTGGGGCTGGAGAAGCTAAAGCCGAGTTAACGCAAACATCGAGCTAATTTACGAGTTGTTAGGGAATGGGACGCACCAGAGGTTATCTCCCGCGCTGCCCGAACAGGATCTTCCGCGCCAGTTCCTGCGCCCTGGGATCGTTGGCCTGGGCCTCGCGCAATTCCTTGCCGATCTCCAATCCCTTAGCGATAGCGGGGCGGGCGCGGAGGCGTTCGATCCAGGCTTTCACGTTGGGGAAATCCACGATCATGCCGTCGATGCGCGTGGCGGCAATCGCCCAGCCGATGCAGGCCATGTCGGCGATGGAATAGTCGTCGGCGAGGTAACTTTGGTTCGCCAGGCGCCTGTTCATCACGCCGATGAGGCGATGAACTTCATCGGTGTAGCGCTTCACGCCGTAGGCGTTTGCAGGCTGGTAGTGGCGGAAATGGCCGGCCTGTCCGGTCATCGGGCCGAGGCCCGCCATCTGCCAGAACAGCCATTCGTCGACCTTCACGCGTTTGCGTTCGTCGGCGGGATAGAACTTGCCGGTCTTGCGGCCGAGATATTGCAGGATCGCGCCCGACTCGAAGACCGAGATCGGAGTACCGCCCGGACCGTCTGGATCGACAATGGCGGGCATGCGGTTGTTGGGCGCGATGGCGAGAAAGACCGGATCGAACTGGTCGCCCCGCCCGATGTTGACGGGTTTGATCTCGTAGGGAAGCCCGCATTCTTCCAGCATGATCGCGATCTTCCAGCCGTTGGGCGTCGGCCAGTAATAAAGTTCGATTGGTCGCTGCTGAGCAGGTTTTTTGGGGGAAATCGAAGGCTTTGCCTTCGTGGTTGCCTTGGTCTTCGCGGCGGCTCTGGCTGCTGGCTTCGCGGGAGACTTGGCGGGGGCTTTTTCTTTTTTGTTCTTGGATTTTGAGGCTGGCTTGGACGGCTTGGCCGCGGCTGCCCGATTTAACGGACTCACCGCGGCGTTTGCCTTTGCCATAAAGTGGCTGATTGGCGGGCGCGGCTGCGGCCTTCGCCCGCCGAGCAGCTTTACTTCTTGGCTTTCTTCCGGCCGCCCTTCTTCTTGGCTGCCTTGCGCTTCTTGGTCTTGCGCGCTGCGCCCTTGGCCGCTGCTTTGCGGACCGTGCGCTTCTTCCTCTTTCCAGTCATTGGCATGTGAAACGACTCCTTTGGTTGTCCGGGTGTCGCGACTCGCGCCCCCCAAAACGCCAACAATATGAGGAAGTTGCGGGGGGAATTGCAATACGTGGGGGAAAGCCGCTTCGGACGCCGGAGTCATGAGTGTCATAAAACCCTTATTTTATCGGTGTTTCTTACGTTCGTCCGCTCACGGACAATTTTGCTGCAAAAACAGGCCCCCGGCTGTCAACAACTTGCAAACTGTACGAATCACCCCTCATCGGGCAATCCGAGTCTCTGCTTGAGGATGGCATTTACCGCCTGCGGATTCGCTTTTCCACCGCTCTGCTTCATGACCTGACCGACAAAGAAGCCGAACAGTTTGTCTTTACCGGAACGGTAGGCGACCTTGTCGGGGTTCTGCGCGATCACATCGTCGACCGCTTTCTCGATCGCGGATGTGTCGGTGACCTGTTTCAATCCGCGCGTCTCGACGACATGAACGGGATTGCCGCCCTCGCTCCACACGATGTCGAGGACATCCTTCGCGATCTTTCCCGAGATCGTTCCATCGGAAATCATCTTTAATATCGCGTTGTTAGCGGATGCGGACACCGGACAATCGGTGATCGAGCGTCCATCCTTGTTCAGGCGTCCGAGGATTTCGTTGTTCAGCCAATTCGCCGCCGCCTTGGCATCGACACCGTTCGCCAGCGCCTCGAAATAATCGGCAAGCTCGCGCTCGGCGACGATCACGCCCGCATCGTAGAGCGAAAGACCGAAGGCGGACATGAAACGCGCCTTCTTGTCGTCGGGGAGTTCCGGTAGCGACGCCGCAATTTCATCGACCCATGCCTGATCGAATGTCAGCGGCAGCAGATCGGGATCGGGGAAGTATCTGTAATCATGAGCTTCTTCCTTCGACCGCATCGAGCGCGTCTCGCCCTGACGGCTGTCGAACAGGCGCGTTTCCTGTTTGATCGTGCCGCCGGTTTCGATGATGTCGACCTGGCGACGCGCTTCATATTCCACCGCCTGTGCGATGAAGC
>CAZTCU010000154.1:0-6811 GCA_964612235.1 uncultured Rhizobium sp. | reverse complement strand
CATCGGCTCAGCCCTTCTTCTTGTACATCGCCAGCATGCGCTGGGTGACGAGGAAGCCGCCGAAGATGTTCACGCTGGCGAGGATCAGCGCGAAGAAGCCGAGTCCTTTGGAGGTCCATGATGCCGAGTCGATCACCGGCACGGCGACCGCGATCAGCGCGCCCACCACGATCACCGAAGAGATCGCGTTGGTCACCGCCATCAGCGGCGTGTGCAGCGCGGGCGTGACCGACCACACCACGAAATAGCCCACAAAGATCGCGAGCACGAAGATGGTGAGACGGAAGACGATCGGATCGACGAGTTCCATGACCTCAGGCCTTCAATGAGGGATGTACGATTTCGCCGTCGCGGGTCAGTCCTGCGCCTTTGACGATCTCGTCTTCCCAGTTGAGTGCGAGCGCGCCTGTCTTCTTGTCGACGATCAGGCTCACGAAATTAAACAGGTTGCGCGCGTAGAGCGACGAGGTGTCGACGGCTAGCCGCGCGGGCAGATTGGTGTAGCCCATCAACGTCACGCCATGGGATTCGGTCACTTCGTTTGCTTTGGTTAGCGGGCAGTTGCCGCCCTGCTCTGCTGCGAGATCGACGATGATCGAACCGGGCTTCATCGTCTTGACCATCTCTTCGCTCACCAGCACCGGCGCCTTGCGACCGGGAATCAGCGCGGTGGTGATGACGATGTCCTGTTTCTTGATGTGATCGGCGACGAGAGCGGCCTGCTTCGCCTGATACTCCTTCGACATTTCTTTCGCGTAGCCGCCGGCCGTCTGGGCTTGCGCGAATTCGTCGTCCATCACGGCGATGAAGGTGCCGCCGAGGGATTCGACCTGTTCTTTCGTGGCAGGACGAACGTCTGTTGCCGAAACGATGGCGCCGAGACGTTTCGCCGTTGCAATCGCCTGCAAACCCGCAACGCCGACGCCCATGATGAACACGCGCGCGGGCGCGATGGTACCCGCCGCCGTCATCATCATCGGCATGGCGCGGCCGAATTGTGCGGCGGCGTCGATCACCGCCTTGTATCCGGCGAGGTTTGCCTGAGACGACAACACGTCCATGGATTGCGCGCGGCTGATGCGCGGCAGCAATTCCATCGCGAACGCGGTGACACCTGCACCAGCCAGTGCGTTGATCGTGTCTTTTTCCGTGAAAGGCGAAAGCAGAGAGGCATAGACCGCCCCTTTTTTCATCGCGGCGATTTCATTCGCCTCGGGTCCGCGCACCTTGAACACGATGTCGGCGTTCGACAGGGCCGATGCCGCGTCGGGCGCGATGGCGGCGCCGGCGGCTTCGTAATCGGCATCGGAAATCTTCGCGCCGGCACCCGCGCCGCGTTCGACGGCGACGTCCAGGCCAAGGCCCTTGAGCTTCTTCACCGTTTCCGGCGTGGCGGCGACGCGCGCCTCACCGGCACGGCGTTCCTTGAGGACGGCAAGTTTCATGGAAGATTAGTGCGTGCGGAAGACGGCTAGGAGCGCCATGACAATGAGGATGCCGATGAGCGACCACTTCACGAAGGCCGTGAAGCCCTGCCAGCCCTTCAGGTGCTCGCTGATATCCATGTGGCCGGGCTGATAGTTGTGATGGTCGCTGGCCATGTTCGTCCCCTCAAAAGCGGGCCGGACTATAGCAAAGCACGCCCCTCTGACAACGGCTTTTGCTGCGGCGCGTTAAACCCGCCGGTTCGGCGTGGAATGCTCCCAGTCGGCCAGAAGCGCCCTGAGCGCGGCCACGAAGGCCAATGGCTGGTCCAGCATGATGTGATGCTGGGCTTGAGGAATCTCGACCATGGGGGCAGCCCGACCCAGGATGTTGAACATGTATTCCCCGATCTCCGGCGGCATCAGCACGGAATGCTCGCCGCGGAACACCGCGACCCGGCATTTGGTTTCGCGCAGGCGTGCGGCGGTGTCGCCGATGGAGAAGGAGCGCCAGATGGCGGGATCGAACTTCCAGCTATAGCCGCCTTCCACCCGTTTCAGGGAATGCCGCGCCACCCAGTCGAGCAGGTAGAGGTTCTCGCTTGTCTGCGGCGGCATCAGACGGAAGCGGGCCAAGGCTGCTTCCAGCGTGTGATAGACGTTGTGGGGCTTGATCTTGCGTTCGGGCGGGCCGCCGGGACGGCCGGGCGGATTGACCGGCGAATCGACAATCACCGTGCCGTAGAGGCGATGCCCATATAGAGCGCCCGTCAACATGGTGACGAAGCCGCCGAAACTATGGGCCACGATCACCGGCGGTTCCTCGAGCGCGAACATGCCGGCGTCCTCGCAGACGGCGAGCTGTTCCTCGGCGAACAATTCCATCGTGTAATGTTCGCGCCAATCGGAATCGCCCATGCCGGACAGATCCATCGCGGCCACGTTGTAGTCGCGGGCCAGGAACGGCGCGATGAAGCTCCACCAATAGGCATGGGCCGCATTGCCGTGGACCAGCAGCAGGCCCGGCCGGTTCTTGTCGCCCCAGCGCAGGTAGTGGATGCGCGCACCCTTCACCGTCACGAAGCTCGATTGCGGAAGCTGGGCCACCGTATCGGTGAACCATTGCGGCGCGTCGGGATGGCGGCCGTGAAACGAGGTGAGCGGACCTTGCGTGGGCGCAAGGTCGAACATCTCGCGCACCGTATCCGGCGGCGGGCCGGGCAGCGGTGGGAGGGGCGGTATGTCGTTCATCGGTGCGAAGGTGGCACGGCTCAAGCCGTCCACTCAAGCCACGTGCCGTGCGGATGGGCGTGACCGAGCTCGCGTTCGTCTCGCGTGCCATCGTGATAGCGGATGAGATTGATGGGACAGCGGCCCTCCCACGACTCCGCTTCGAACGACAATCGCCAGACCGGACGGCGCAGACCCGCGACCGTCAGGATGTCGTGCAAGGTCTCTTTCATCTGGCGGCTGAACTGATAGACCGCAATGGTGTGATAGATGCAGACCGTTTCGTTCTCCGGCATGTCGCGCAGCGCGCCCGACAAAAGCGCGAGCGCATCGCCGCTGCGGATTTCCGGCTTGTTCTCGCGGAACAGCGAGATCGCCTTGTCGAGTCGTTCGAGGCGAGAGATCTGATCGGGCCACATCAGCGCGCGCAGCCAATCGCGGTCGTCTGCATTTGAGAGATCGACGGGATTGAGTTCGAGGCCCAGGCGTTTCGCCACTTGCGGGGTGGCAGTGGTGGGCGGAATTTTGTCGCCACGCAATTCGCACTGAATGGCAAGCGGCGCATCAGGCGCGATGGATGCGGCCGCTTTTCCGTCGCGGTTGTAGCTGACGCCATAACGATCCCAGATCAGGTTGAGACCGGCGCTCGGCCCGATTTCGACCAGGTTGAGCGGTTCGCCCGCCTCCGCGGCCAGCGCGCGAAAACCCGCATGCAACAGCGCCGAACGCCCCACTTCATTGGTGTTGGTGACGCGCGTGGCGATCAGCTGTTCAAGTTGTGCGCGATGGGCGCGCACGAAATCGCGGAAGGGCGGAAACGGATCGCCTGCCTTCGTGTGACCGCTGTTCAGATCGGGATAGAAATCCCGTAACGGATGTTGCGCGCCGCGCAGCAACAGAAAATGCACAGCCGCGAACAGCAGGTTCGCGTGCGGCTGGCCGGGTTTGGCGCGCGCGGCAAGTTCGCGCATTTCCATGTCGCCACTCACGCCTTGCGCGAGGCGCGCATACATCTGCGAGCCCGTGCGCTTCGCATCGGCGGCAAAAAAGTCCCAGTAATCAAAGGCTTTCTCGCTCATGCGCAACGCTCCGGCATTTGTTTAGAGTCTCTTCACCATAAACGGTTGGTGACCGTCGGTTCACGCGAAATCTGTCGCAAAGTGAGACCCTTAAACCGGATTTTACTATTGCCGGGACATCATGGGCCAACAAAGGGTTGGGTAGAATATGGCGCAGACCATCCTCATCGTCGACGACGATCCGGTGCAACGCAGGCTTCTCGAAGCCGCGATCTCGCGCTCGGGCATGTCGGTGGTGACCGCGCCCGGCGGACAACCTGCACTCGATATCCTGAACGGCCCGCGCGGAGACCAGTTCGCGCTGGTATTGCTCGACCTCGTGATGCCCGATGTCGACGGCATCACGGTGCTGACGCGCTTGCGCGCGGCGCATACGGAACTTCCCGTGATCGTGCTCACCGCCAAGGGCGGCATCGATTCCGCCGTCGAGGCGATGCGGGCGGGCGCTAACGACTTCCTTGTGAAGCCGGAAAGCCCCGAACGCATTGCGGTTTCGATCCGCAATGCGCTCACCATCGGCACGCTGTCGGGCGAGGTTACACGCCTCAAGAAGCGCAACGAAAATCGCCTGCTGTTCGACGACCTGATCGGACGCAGTTCGGAAATGCGCCAAGTGTTCCGCCTAGGACAACGCGCGGCGCAATCGAACATCCCCATCCTGATCGAAGGCGAATCCGGCGTCGGCAAGGAATTGATCGCGCGCGCCATTCAGGGTTCGTCGGAACGCGCGGGCAAACCGTTCGTCACCGTGAATTGCGGCGCCATACCCGAAAACCTCGTAGAATCGATCCTGTTCGGCCACGAGAGGGGTTCGTTCACAGGCGCCACCGACAAACATCTGGGCAAGTTCCAGGAAGCCAATGGCGGCACGCTGTTCCTCGACGAGATCGGCGAACTGCGCCTCGATATGCAGGTGAAGCTGCTGCGCGCACTGCAGGAAGGCGAAATCGATCCCGTGGGATCCAAGCGCCCCGTTCAGGTGGATGTGCGCATCATCTCGGCGACCAATCGCGATCTTGCCGAACTGACGCGCGACGGATTGTTCCGCGAAGACCTCTACTATCGTCTCAACGTGTTTCCGATCTTCATCCCGCCGCTGCGCCAGCGCCGCGAGGATGTGGCAGCACTGGCTCGTCATTTCGTCGCGCGCTTTGCTGCGGAAGAGAACAAGCCTGTGGCCGGGCTTTCGCCGGATGCGGCCGAGATGCTGGAGAAATACGACTGGCCGGGCAACGTGCGCCAGCTGGAGAACACAGTGTTTCGCGCCGTCGTGCTGTGCGACGAGACCATGCTCGATTCCTGCGACTTTCCGCAGATCGCGGCCGCCATGGGCATCGAACCTGCACAACGCCGCATGATGATGCCGCTTTCGCGTCACGATGCGCCGGTGCGCGGCGGCACGATGACATCGGCCACCTCGCCTTACGCGCTGTTGGGCGTGGATGCGGCGGGCCATATGCGCAAGCTGGAAGAGATCGAATCCGAGATCATCCGCATGGCCATCTCGCGCTATGACGGACATATGTCCGAAGTCGCGCGCCGCCTCGGCATCGGCCGCTCGACGCTTTACCGCAAGCTCAAGGAATTGGGGCTTGAGGGCGACGAAAATGCGGCCAACGAAGCTTCCGACGAGTCGCAGCAGCGCGCCGCCAGCTGATCCTCACGAATAGTCGGGCAGATCGAACGCATTGGCGAAATTCCGGCGCGCGAACCATATCGCGAGCAGCCGAACCTTCATCAGATTGAGAACCGTGTCGCGCACAAAAAGGCCGAAAGCGGTTCGCGGCGCGAAGGAAGGTGCGAACCTTTCCGCGTCGCGCTGCTGCTTGTCGATGAATGGGCGCATCCGCCTTTCATAGGCCGCAAAAGCTTTCGCGTGATCGCCGTCCGCCTTGTGCAGTTCGCCCGCCAGGATGTAGGCGCCGAGCATCGCGAAGGCCGAACCTGCGCCCGCCATCAGCGATGGGCAATGCGCGGCATCGCCCACCAGCGCGACGCGGCCCTTCGACCATTGCGGCATGCGGATCTGGCTCACCGCATCGAAATAGAGTTCGTCCGTTTCATCCATGCGGGCCAATATCTCCGGCGTCTCCCAGCCGTCCTGCCCGAAGGTCTGGTGCAGGATCGCCTTGTGCAGCGAGGTTTCGTGGCTGGGAATCCGTCTGTCTTTCGCGAACACAAAGAGAAAGGCCGAACGGCCGCCGCGCAGCGCATAGCGCGCGATGGAGCGGCCCGGCTTCGAAAAGCTGAGATAGGTCTTCTCGTCGCGATGGGGATAGCCTTGCGTGATGAAGGAGGCGGCGTAGTAACCCAGATATTTCTCGTAGGATTTCTCCGGGCCGAAAACGCATTCGCGCACATGCGAGCGCAAACCGTCGGCGCCGATTACGAGGTCGAATCTTTCCGGCGGGCCATGATTGAAATGGGCTTCAACACCCTCGGCGTCTTCGCGCAAGCCTTCGACGGAGGTGGAAAACCGCGTTTCGGCGTCGATCTCCCTGAAGATCAGGCGCGCGAGATCGCCGCGCGGAATGCTGAAGAAGCGGCCGTTCAAGGCGAGCCGGAAAAGATCGCCGTCGAAGCCGGAGCGGCGCTCGCCATACTCGTCCACGAACCGGACATGCTCTATGAAATAGCCCGCTTCCAATGCGGCGGGCAGCAACCCCATACGTTCGACCAGATCGTAGCCAACGCCCCAGACGTCGATCATGTAGCCGCCGTCACGGAAAGCGGGGGCACGTTCGATCAGGGTGGGCTCAAAGCCGTAGCGGCGCAGCCAGAATGCGAGAGCCGGCCCGCCGATTCCGGCGCCCGAAATGAGAATGCGTTGGTTGCGCAAGGCCACGGGCGACTATCGCGCAAATTGTATCGCAGCGCGAGTAAAAATTTATTCGCGCGACATTCCCATCGCGCTTAGATAAAGGTCGAGGATGGCTTCCTGTTCCTGGCGGTCGGCCGTGTCGAGCTTGCGCAGGCGCACCACTGCGCGCATCGCCTTGGTGTCGAAACCCGTGCCCTTGGCCTCGGAATAGACTTCGCGGATGTCGGCGGAGAGCGCGGCACGTTCTTCTTCCAGCC
>CAZTCU010000153.1:0-6866 GCA_964612235.1 uncultured Rhizobium sp. | reverse complement strand
TGAGAGTAGCATGAAGCTTGCGGCACACCATGGAGGGTTCGATGATTGAACTGGTGATCGACCAGCGGCGGCGCGATCTGGGCGGATTCGAGGTGGGCCGCGTGCTGCCCTTCGCGCATCGGCGCATGGTGGGACCGTTCGTGTTCTTCGATCACATGGGGCCGGTGAATTTTCCGGCGGGGATTCCCAAGACAGTGGACGTGCGGCCGCATCCGCATATCGGGCTTTCGACGGTGACCTATCTGTTCGAGGGCGAGATCATGCATCGCGACAGCCTCGGCACCGAACAGGCGATCCGCCCGGGCGAAGTGAACTGGATGACGGCGGGTCGCGGCATCACCCATTCCGAACGCTTCGAGAAAGCGCGTGCGCAAGGCGACAACATGCACGGCATCCAGGCCTGGGTGGCGCTGCCGAAGGAATTGGAGGAAACCGATCCGGCGTTCTTCCATCACGGCGCGGCCGACCTGCCGACCTATGAGAACGGCGGATTGTGGGCGCGGCTGGTGGCGGGAAAGGCATTCGGCGCGGAAGCGAAAGTGAAAACGCATTCGCCGATGTTCTATGCGCACTGGAATCTCAAGGCGGGCACGAAGGCGGGTTTGCCCGCGGAATATCCGGAGCGCGCGGCGTATATCGCGACGGGATCGGTGGAGGTGGACGGCAGGACGTTCGAAGCCGGGCAAATGCTGGTGTTCGCACCGGGCGAGACCGTTGCGTTCACTGCTGCGACCGATGCCATCGTGATGCTGCTGGGCGGCGAGCCTTTGGGCGAGCGCTTCGTCGAATGGAATTTCGTCTCGTCCTCGAAAGAGCGCATCGAGCAGGCAAAAGCCGATTGGCGCGCGGGACGCATGAAACTGCCCGATCTGGACAACAAGGAATTCATCCCGCTTCCGGGCGATCCGCCGCCGCCAGCACCGGCGATGTCGTGATCATTGAGAGGCGACGGCGCGGCTCGTGTTGAGCGGCGCGAGGAAGCCGTAACCGAAAACGGGATCGCGGCCGGGCGCGCCGAGATCGACGGCCTCATGTTCGAGCGTGGCCCAGGCCGACTTCGCGGCCATCGCATCGGATTGTCTC
Organism: uncultured Rhizobium sp.; assembly: GCA_964612235.1. Lineage (GTDB taxonomy): Bacteria > Pseudomonadota > Alphaproteobacteria > Micropepsales > Micropepsaceae > Rhizomicrobium. Next base: position 5,783 of record CAZTCU010000153.1, on the reverse strand, counting down.
AGCAAAATCGCGAAACGCACCGCGACTTCCGGCGCAGCGTAGGATGTTCCCGTCACTTTCGCATGTCCGCCTTTCATCGCGGCGACACGGCGATCCACACCCAGACCGGCAAACGCGATGTGCGCGCCCTGGTTGGCGTCGAGCTGGATTTTGCGGTCTTCGTCCACAGAGGTCACAGCGGCGACACCTTCATAGGCGGCGGGATATTCAGGCGGCGACGCGGGGCCTTCGTTTCCTGCGGCCGCAACGATGACATGGCCGCGCTTCAGAAAGGCTTTGACGGCTGATTCAAGAACGATGTTGGGCGGGCCCGCGAGGCTGATATTGGCTACCGGCACGTTGTTCTCAGCGAGCCAGCCGAGCGCACGGGCGATCCCATCTGCGGCACCGCCGGAGGCTTCGCCACCATACACGTCGGCGGCATAAAGATCGGCTGTGGGAAGCGAGCCTTCGATACTTTTTCCGACGAGAAGTGAAGCGACGGCGGTACCGTGCACGGTTTCGACACTCTTCTTATCGCTCGCGAAATTTTTTGCGACGATGGTGGCATCGGCGAAATCGCCGTGACGGCTGTCGATGCCGCCGTCGATCATGCCGATGCGGAGTTTGGTGTTCGTTCGCACGGCCGGTGTTGTGGGCGCGGCGGTTGTGGAAGCCTGCGTTTCGCCGGATGGATTGTAGATATGGTCATAGTCATAGGTGCCGGCTGGATCGGCACGGCGCAATTCCGATAGCGCCTCGGTCGCGTTCATGCTCTCCGGCGCGCGCAGTTGCACCACCGTCAGGCCCAACGACGCGATGGGCTGTTCGCGCACAATCTGGAAGCTCAAGCCGCGTGCAATGGAAAGACTCTTTTCGTTGGGCGAAAGGGCAAGGACCGTCTGGCGCAATACCTTGAAGCCCTGCGTGTCGCGATCGAAGGAAATGGTGCGCTGCGGGCGGCCCACCGTGTCGCGCACGATGCCGAGTGTGGAATCGAGCGTGCCGGTGGCCGTGTTGAGAACGCCTGGAACAATGGGCACGCGCGGAAGGTTCACCGGGCCGATAGGGCCGACGCCGACCGGCAGACCCAGGCCCCCCGCTTGCACGGGCGACACGGCGAACATCGCTGCCGCGGCGAGACTTTGCAGGATACGCTTTACCTTATTCACGTCCTTGTCCCTTGGCGCCCCGCGCCCACTCTTGCCCAACGAGCGGGAGTGCACACATAGTCCGTCGCCAGTGTAAATCTTGGGTAACCGGATAAGTTCCCACTATCCGGCCCATGGAAGAAATCTCGTAACCAGCCGTTGTGATCCCAGCGATGGGTGCCTCGATCGACACGATCCGCAGCCAGATGACCGCGCTTTTGCCGCGGTTGCGCCGCTTTGCGTTGTCGCTCACCGGCAACGCCGCAGACGCGGACGATCTGGTGCAGGACACGGTCGAGAAGGCGCTGAGAAATCTCCATCGCTGGGAGGAAGGTACGCGGTTGGACAGCTGGATGTTTCGCATTGCGCAGAATTGCTGGATCGACCATGTGCGGTCGAAACGGGTGCGTAGCTCGGTGCCGCTGGAAGACCACCATGGCGGGGCGAGCGACGGCGCACGCGATGCGGAAGCGCGGCTGACCTTTGCCGACACGGCTGCGGCGCTTGCCGCCCTGCCGGAAGAACAGCGCGTGGTGGTGTCGCTGGTGCTGGTGGACGGCATGGCGTATCGCGAGGCGGCTGAGATTCTGGGCGTGCCGATCGGAACCGTGACAAGCAGGCTGGCACGCGCGCGCGAGGCATTGGCCATGCGCGTGTTCGGCAAGAAGGCGGAGGCATTCTGATGACGCTTTCCAAAGAGATCCTGATGCAGTTCGTCGACGGCGAACTGGCACCGCAAGAGGCATCGCGCATCGAAGCGGAAATCGCGAACGATGCGCAAGCACGCGCTTTTGTGGAAACCCAGACCGCGCTTCGCCAGCAGTTTCAGGCTGCATTTTCGCCCGTTATGGAAGAACGGATTCCCGACCGGCTGACGGCGGCAGTGGCAAACACGCCGGTATCGTGGCGTTGGCGGATGGGACAGAAATTTTCGCGGCGCAACGCATGGATATGGACGGGACTGCCCGCAGCGGGCGCTCTCGCGATGGGCCTGGTGATCGGCATTGCTGTTAATCCCTCCAATATGGGGCCGGTTGGAACCAAGAATGGAACGCTGGTGGCGCAAGGCGCGCTTGCCGATGCGTTGAACACTCGCCTTGCTTCCGACACGACGCAAGCGAATGGGCCGCATATCGGCATCAGCTTCCGCGCGAAAGATGGGCGCGATTGCCGGACATTCGCCACGAACGGCATTGCCGGTATCGCGTGCCGTGGAGATGCGAACTGGAACGTGGCGGCGCTCGCTTCTGCGCCGGTTGAAACGTCCGGCACTTATCATATGGCGGGAAGCGGCCTGCCCGACGTGATCCGCAATGCGGCGGCGAACATGATCGAGGGTGCGCCCTTCGATGCCGCCGCCGAACGCCAGGCCCGCGACCGCGGCTGGAAATAGGCCTGCGAAGTTCCTGGAAAATTCCGGGAAGAAAAATCCGCACCATCCGTTGTTGGGCTGAGGGACGCGAAAAACCCGGCTTTTTGCCTGGATTTCCGGCCTCCCCACAGGAACAACGGAAAGGAACACGGCTATGACGTTCAATCTTCGCAAGAGCCTGACGGCCGCACTTCTGGGCGGCGCGATGGCGGTGGCGACCCCGGCGCTGGCCGGTGGTCTTCTGGGTGGCGGCGGTGCCATCGGTGGCGGCGGCATGCTGGGCGGCGGCGGAATGCTCGGCGGCGTCGGCGGCATGGGCGGCATCGGTGGGATGGGCAACATTGGCGGTACGCTCGGCGGTGTGGGTCCGACGGTGATCCGTCCGACGGCGGGCGCGACCGGCAACATTACCGGCAACGGGAATGTGAATGCTTCGCCCGACATTTCGCCGGTCACCAAGAAGGTGACGGACACGACGGGCACGGCCGAAGGCAAGATCAACAACGCCGCTTCGAGCGCCACGTCGCGCACGCAATCTGCGGCCGGCAACGCGATCGGCACGACGAGTTCGACGCTCAACAACGCCGCGAGCGCCGGAAGCGCCAACGGCAGCGCATCGGGCGGCGTGAGCGTGCCGAATGTCGGCAGCCTGTCGGGCTCCGGCAGCGCCAACGGCAATGCGACCGGACCTGATCTGAGCGGCGCGACGAGCACGGTTGGCAACACCGCGAGCGGTGCGATGTCCAAGGCCGTCGGCACGGCGGACAGCGCAACGTCGAGCGTCGAATCCAAAGCCAACGATGCGCTTGGAACGGCCACCGATACGGCGAACGGTGTGAACGTCAATGCCAATGCGAACGCCAACGGCAACGCTTCGGCGGGCACGTCCGGCAGCAGCAACGCTTCCAAGACTGCGTCGTCCCCGGTGTCTTCGCAGAAACAGAGCAACGCGCAAGGCCCGACAGGCCACACGCGGCACACCTCGCGCAAGTCGCAATAGCCCCACCTCGCGCGGGTCACGGGCGGAGCAGAGTGCACTTCCTGCTCCGCCCGTGCTTTTTGCATTTTGAAATCCTCTTTCCTACGATGATCCCGGCATAACGCGCGGGATTTTTCATGTCCGATGAGGTGCTCAGCAACCGGTTGGACCGGCCGGTCGACGAGACGCGCGACCATGTGCTGGGATCTGCGGCCGCACCCATCACCCTTGTCGAATACGGCAGCTACGACTGTCCCCATTGCCGCGCCGCGAACGAACGCATCACCGAAGTGAGGAGCGAGTTCGGCGAGCGGCTGCGCTATGTGTTCCGCCACCGCCCCATCACCGGCAGCGACATCGCCAAGCGCGCGGCGGAACTTGTCGAATACGCCGCAACGCCCGAGGCCTTCTGGGACGCGCATGTCTCGCTGATGACGCGCTCGCGCACGCTGACGGAAGACGACCTGCGCGCGGTGGCCGAGCAGCTTCACGTCTTGCAGGAAGACGAAGCCGCTGCGCAGGACGCGGCGGAACGCGCGCATGCCCGTGTCGAAGAAGACATGGCGAGCGCAAGGGCGAGCGGGGTTCGCTTCACGCCGACCTTCTTCATCAATTCGCGGCGCTATGACGGGCCCTGGGACACCGGATCGTTCACCGATGCGATGCTGGGATCGCTCGGCCATCGCGTGCGCTCGGCGGCGCTGGGATTTGCGAGTTGGGCGCCCTCGACCGGCGTTCTGCTGTTGCTGGCCTCCATCGTCGCGATCCTGATCGTCAATTCGCCGATGGGGCACGGCTTCGAACAGTTCTGGCACACCGATCTGGGGCTGAGCTTCGGCGCGCTCGTCTATCCGATGTCGCTGCTGCATTGGGTGAACGATGCGTTGTTGACGATCTTCTTCTTCGTCGTGGGGCTGGAGATCAAACGCGAATTCACCGTGGGCACGCTTGCCGGATGGAAGCAGGCGGCGTTGCCGATTGCAGCGGCCATCGGCGGCATGGGGTTTCCCGCGCTTCTTTATCTGGCTGTGGTCCATCAGGGGCCGTGGGGCGCCGGATGGGGCGTGCCGACGGCGACGGATACGGCGTTCGCCGTCGCCATCATCGCGATGATGGGATCGCGCGTGCCGGTGGAGTTGCGGATATTCCTGACCGCGGCCTCCATCGTGGACGATATCGGCTCCATCGTCGTGGTGGCGATTTTCTATTCGGGTACGTTGCATCTTGAATGGCTGTTGGGCGGCGTGGTGCTGACCGCCGCACTCTGGTTGCTGAACAGATCTTCGGTCTATCGCGTGTCGCCTTATGTGATCCTCGGCATCGGTCTTTGGATCTGCGTGCAGGCGAGCGGATTGCACCCCACCCTTGCAGGCGTGATATTGGCGGCATTCATCCCCACGCGGCCGCCGCCCGATTACAAGACACTGGCGCTGCAGGCCGAATCCATTCTGCTCGAAGAAGCGCGCCATCGCGGCGAACAATACCGGCGCGGACCATCGGAGCCCGCGATGCAGGCCCTCGATGCGATCCACGACCGGCTGGAATCGCCGGCAGACCGGATGCTGCGCACGGCGGCGCCGCGTTCGAGCTATATCGTCCTGCCGATCTTCGCGCTTGCCAATGCGGGCGTGGTGATCGGCGCGAACATGCTCGGCGGGCATGAGAAGCTGGTGGCGGCAATCGCCGCCGGCTTGATATTCGGAAAGCCGCTTGGCTATGCGGTGCTGTCATTCCTCGCGGTGAGTCTCAAACTGGCCGAGAAACCAAAGGCCTATAGCTGGCGCCAGTTGATCGGCGCAGGCGCGCTTGCGGGCATTGGTTTCACCATGTCGTTGTTCATTGCAGGTCAGTCCTTTCCTGTTGCGGCGGATTTCGATGCCGCCAAGGTTGCGGTGTTCGGAGCTTCCATTCTTTCGGCGCTCGCAGGCATCGCCATCCTGTGGAACGCGAAAACGCCCACGGAAGCCGAAGGCTGCGACGCCTCCGATTGAAAAATGCAATTGTCGGGATGTAGAGAGTGTGCACGGAAGAGCGTTGCGCTGCAAGTGGGCGCGTGGCGTTTTCAAAGGACCGTGCAGAAAAACAACAGCGTAACGCTGCAGGGGGTTAAACGATTGAAAAATCGAAAAGTGGGGCGATGCAATTGTGTATTGCATCCTGCGAGACGGAAGATGTTGAGACGGATTTTTCGTTCATGTTCAAAAAGATTCCCTCTCCCCCTTGGGGGAGAGGGTTAGGGTGAGGGGTGATCGTGCACACGAGCCTGTTTTCGAATGTTGAACGAGCGAGTGCCGCGATTTTC
>CAZTCU010000152.1:3928-6876 GCA_964612235.1 uncultured Rhizobium sp. | reverse complement strand
AATGGAGTCCATCCTAAGCGTGGGTGCCAGATATGCGCAAATGAACATGAGTTCAAAAGGCCATGCGTATGGCGCGCCCGCTGTGAGGTTTTATGGCCATGGTCAAACCTTTTTTGGGAAATACTCTTATAACTTTTTTCCGTATCATCAGAACTCCGCCACGACACTCGAACGTCATACCAGTTTTCACGGCATCGGGCCTTCTTTGTCATGGAGCAATACGGCCGGACTAGTGGGTGATGTTGCGGACGGTCAGCTCGCGCTCGATTGGGGCGCAAATGCTGCCGTGCTCTTCGGTCGTCAAAAGGTGAAGCTCAACTATACCACCATGGCAAAGTTGTATCGCGTCTATCCCTCCTACAGCTCCCAACACAACGCCGTTCACCGCACCGAATCCCGCCGTGTCACCGTTCCCAATCTCGGCGGCTTCGCGGCACTGTCCTATCGCTTCACCAATGCGAAGATCAGCGCGGGCTACCGCGCCGATTTCTTTTTCGGCGCAATGGATGGCGGGCTGGATACGCACAGATCGACGACCATGGGTTTCCACGGCCCGTTCGCAACCATCAGCGTTGGGTTAGGCGGGTAAGGCGAACTTCGAACGCAGGGAAGGCGGCGGAGCGATCCGCCGCCTTTTCTTTTACGCCGCCACGCTCTCGCGCACCGGCGCCGTCTCGACCTTCGCCGGCGGCTTGGTGAATTCCAGCGTGCCGTCGTCCACCGCGCCGAATTTCAGGGTGACGAGGTCGAGGAAATAGTTCTGGTAAAGCTTCCACGGCTTCTTCGTGCCCTGTTTGGGCAGCACGTTTGCCGCGCGCTGGATGTAGCCGGAGGAGAAATCGATCCACGGCGCTTCCTGCACCTGCGGGTCCTTCCGCGGCGTGCATTGCGTGGTGCCGGTCTTGTCCATGTGGTTCAGGATGCGGCAGACATATTCGCAGGTGAGATCGCATTTCAGCGTCCACGATGCGTTGGTGTAGCCGAAGGCGGACGCGAGGTTGGGCACGTCCGAGTACATCATGCCCTTGTAGCTCATGGTCTTCGACATGTTCTTCGCCACGCCGTCGATGCTCACCTGCATCCCGCCCAGCAGTTCGAGTTGAAGCCCCGTCGCCGTCACGATGATGTCGGCTTCCAGTTCCTTGCCGGATTTCAGCTTCAGGCCCTTCGGCGTGAAGGTTTCGATATGGTCGGTGACGACCGATGATTTGCCGCTCTTGATCGACTGGAACAGATCGCTGTCCGGCACCAGGCACACGCGCTGGTCCCACGGATTGTAGCTGGGCGTGAAATGCGTCTTCACGTCGTAATCCGGGCCAAGCTCCTTGCGGACGAGGCCGATCAACTCCCGCTTCACCTGCTGGGGCCGCGAGCGCGCGAGCTTGAAGAAGAACATGCTCATCAGCACCATGCGCCAGCGCGCGATGCCATAGGCGAGTTTGGCGGGCAGGTTGCGGCGCAGCCAGTTGGCGAACGCATCTTCGCCGGGCCGCGAAACGACATAGGTGGGCGAACGCTGCAGCATCGTTACATGCGCCGCATCCTTCGCCATTTCCGGCACAAGGGTCACGGCGGTTGCGCCGCTGCCGATGATGACCACGCGCTTGTTCTTGTAGTCGAGGTCTTCCGGCCATTTCTGCGGGTGAACGATGCGGCCTTTGAACGTCTCCGTGCCTGCGAATTCCGGCGTATAGCCGCCCGCATAAGAGTAATAACCGCTGCACATGAACAGGAAATTGCAGGTGAAACGCACGGTGCGTTTCTCCGGCCCCACTTCTGCTTCCACCGTCCAGCGCGCATCGGGCGTGGACCAGTTGGCGCGCTTCACCATGTGATGAAAGCGGATGTGTCTGTCGATGCCGTTGTCGCTCGCCGTTTCGCGCACATATTTGCGGATCGAAGGCCCGTCGGCGATGGCCTTCGCCTCGCGCCAGGGTTTGAACGAATAGCCCAGCGTGTACATGTCGGAATCCGACCGGATGCCGGGATAGCGGAACAGATCCCACGTGCCGCCGATGGCGTCGCGGCCTTCGAGGATCGCATAGGATTTCTGCGGGCAATCGGCCTTCAGATGATAAGCCGCGCCGATGCCCGAAAGCCCGGCTCCCACAATGATGACGTCGAAATGTTCCATCGGTCGAATCCGCCCGTTTCTGGGCCTCCCATAGCTGTTCCGGGACAAAATGACAATATGTCAGTCCGGCAGACGATCAAAAACCCAGTCTTTCCAAGGCCTTCTGCGCCATTTTCAGCGCTCCGCCGCCTCCGCAACCAGCGGCAGGTTCAGGTTTCCCCGGCCCAGCAGAAGCATGCAGACCCCCGCACATATAAAGAGTGCGCTGCTGGCATAGAGCACCAGGTCGTAACTGCCTGTCTTGTCGAAGGTGTAGCCGTAGAGAATGCCACCCACACCGAGCGAGGCGCTGATGCACACCATCAGCACGGAAAATATCCGCGAATAAAGACCCAGCGGAAAAAACCGCGCCACGAAGAACGCCACCTGATCGCCCTCCGCGCCTTGCGCCACGCCAAGCAGCACAACACCAAGCGCCGTCACCGCGAGGCTGTGCTGCTGCCCCACCAGAAGCAAAATGCCGATGGCAGGCAGCACAAGCGTGGCGAAAGCAACGCCCGGCGCCCAGAACCGGTCCAGCAGAACGCCCGCGCCCAGCCTGCTCGCCACCACCGACACACCGAACACCGAAGCCATCAACGCCGCGCTCTGCCCGTCGATCGCCTTGTCGGTGAGCAGCGGCTGCAGTTGCAGCGCCATCCCGCCGATAGGGATGTTCGCCGCAAACGCCGAGAGCACCAGCAGCCAGAACCGCGGATCGCGAAACACCGGGCGCAGGGATAAAGCCGCGTCCGGCGCATGCGCGCGTTGCGGTTTCCGTACGGAACGCTTTTCAAAGAGAAACGCAAGAATGATCGGAAACCCGATCCCGCAT
>CAZTCU010000152.1:0-3918 GCA_964612235.1 uncultured Rhizobium sp. | reverse complement strand
GCACCAGCAGCCAGAACCGCAGGTCGCGAAACACCGGACGCAGGGATAAAGCCGCGTCCGCGCGGGGTGCGAGCCGGCGTACGGTTTCCCGCTCGGAACGCTTCTCAAACAGAAACGCCACGATGATCGGAAAACCGATCCCGCATGTCACCGCCGCCAGAAATCCATATCCCGCGCGCCAGCCCCAATGGGCGATGACATATTGCAGGGCGGGCGCGGTGAAGATCGTCACCAGCGAAACACCGCTCATGGTGATGCCGATCATCAGCCCGCGATTGCGCTCGAACCAGCCGACCACGACTTTCGTGAAGGTCATCGCGCCGACCGCAGGCCCGGCGACGGAAAGAAAAAGCGTGATGAGATAATAGTTCCAGATCCACCCGGTCATGGATGCGAGCGCCAGATACCCCGCCAGCATCACGCCGACACCGGCAAACGCCACGCGGCGCGCGCCGTAACGATCCACCAGCATTCCCATGAAGGGTGCGGTCAGCGCCGAGGTGAACCCCACCGCGGATGCCGCGGCGATGGCGCTGCGCGTCCAGCCGAACTCGGCATAAAGCGGCTTGATGAAGAAGGTGATCGAGGCAACGAAAAGCCCCACGCCGGTTCCCATGCCGATTGAAGAGGCAAGCGCCGCGGAAAGGCGCGCGCCCTTCTGCGCGTCGTCGGGAGAAGCGTTGGACGGCACGACGGGTCCGATTTGATAAAAGGTTAGATTTCGAATGATTTACGCGCCGCCCCGCGCTGTCAACCGCCGCCACCCGCGCAAGAAAATTTTTCGGGCGCGCTTCTATAAAACCCGCCACGCTGGCTCGTCGGAATAGATGAGCCGCGAGGCTCAACACCTCGAAACCGGGGATCGGCGGGGGAATGGTCGATAGGTCGGACAATCATCGTGAGGGCGCAAGCCTGCGCGCTGCGGGGGCGGAAATGACCGCGTCCGAGGTGGATCTGTGGTTCGCCCGCGAAGTGCTGCCGCTGGAGTCGGTATTGATGCAATTCCTGCAGCACAATTGGCGCAACGCCAGCGACATCTCCGACCTCCGTCAGGAAGTCTATGTCCGCGTCTACGAAGCCGCGCTGGCCCGCATCCCGGATCGCCCCAAGCAGTTCGTCTTCGCCACCGCCCGCAACCTGCTGATCGATCGCGTGCGCCAGGGCAATGTGGTGCCCATCGAAGCGGCGTCCGATCTCGAAGCCCTCGAAATCGCCGCCGATGCGCCCGGCCCCGAACATATCGCGATTGCGCGCGACGATCTTCGCCACCTGCAATCCGCCATCGACCGCCTGCCGCCGCGCGCGCGCGAAGTGATCCTGCTGCGCCGCATCCACGGGTTGTCGCGCAACGAAATCGCCCAGCGCATGGGCGTGGCGGAAGGAACCGTTTCGCAACATCTCGCCTATGCGCTGCGTCTGTTGACCGACGCGCTCTACGGCGAATTCCCCGACGTGCGGAGAAAATCATGACCGCGCCCGAACGCGCCACCGACATCGAAACGCAAGCCTCCGAATGGATCGGCCGCCGCGAACTCGACAATTGGAGCGAGGACGACAATCGCGCGCTCAAAGCCTGGCTCGATGCGTCGCTCGCCCATCGCGTCGCCTTCGTGCGGTTGGAAACAAGCTGGAAACGCACCGAACGCCTCGCCGCCTTCCGCACGCCGATGCGCGAGCAGCAGCGCATCGAACACACCAAACCGGGATGGACGCTTCTCTTCCGCGCCATTGCGGCCACCGCCGTCATCGCCGTGGTGGGCGCCGCCGCCGCCACCTATATGGTGCGCGACAACACACGCGAATTCTCCACCCCCATCGGCGGCCACGAAGTCATCACGCTGACCGATGGCTCGTCGGTCGAACTCAACACCGACACGGTGCTGCGCACGCGCGGCCGTTTCGCCGAACTGGTGAAAGGCGAAGCCTATTTCCAGATCAAGCACGACGCCCAACATCCCTTCATCGTCAAAGCGGGCGGCCACAGCGTCACCGATCTCGGCACTGCCTTCATCGTCCGCAACGATCCCAACAAATTGACGGTGCGCCTGGTCGAAGGCCGCGCCCGCATCGATGCGGCAAACGACAAAGGGCAGGGCACCGTCCTCACCCCCGGCGACGTCGCCGTGGCAAGCAAGGGCGCGCTGTCGGTCCGCAAGGCCAGCGTCCAGCAGCTGGAAGACAATCTCGGCTGGCGCCGCGGCGTGCTCGTCTTCGACCGCACCACGCTTGGCGAGGCGGCCGCCGAATTCAACCGCTACAACCGCGAGAAACTCGTCATCGCCGATCCGGCCGCCGCGCGTCTCACCATCGGCGGCACGTTCCCGTCCGGCAACGTCGCCCTGTTCAGCCGCGTGGCGCAGGCCGCACTCAACCTGCATCTCGAAACGCGCGGCGCCGACATCGTCGTCACCCGTCCAACCAAGACATCCGCCAAGACATCCGAATGATCACCGCTCTCCAAAGAGCGCATTGAAGGGGGAAACATGAAATCGTCCAGCATCCGCCGGCTCCTGCTCGCCAGCGCCGTCTTCGCATTCGGCATCGGCGCCGCCGCAGCACAGGATTTCAACGTCCCCGCCGGCGACCTCAAACTCGCGCTCGACGCTTATTCGGCGCAAACCGGCACGCCATTGATCTATCCCGCCGAAGCCGTCCGCGGCATCCGCACCACCGGCGCCAAAGGCCCACTCTCCGCCAACGACGCCCTCTCCCGCATCCTCTCCGGCACGGGTTTCGGAATCCACCGCGAAGAAGGCGCCATCGCGATCGTGCGGCAGCAACAGCAATCCTATGCCCCGGAAATCACGCCGATACAGGTGGCGCAAGCCGCGCCCTCCGCGCGCACTTCCGTGGAAACGGTCACGGTCACCTCTTCCAAACTCGGTGGCGCGGACGTGCAGAGCATTCCCATTGCCATCACCGCGCTTTCGCAGGAACAGCTCACCGCCACGCAAACCGCAGGTGGACCCGATCTTGTGAAGCAGGTCCCGAACCTGACCTTCACGAAGACAAATTTCACCGGTTACAGCATCCAGATCCGCGGCATCGGCACACAGGCCGTATCGGTGACGACAGATCCCGCTGTTGCCGTCGCATTGAACGACATTCCGTTCATTCGCAATCACTTCTTCGAACAAGAATTCTACGATCTCGGCCAGGCCGAAGTGTTGCGCGGGCCTCAAGGCACGCTCTATGGCCGTAACGCGACGGCCGGCGTGGTCAATTTGATCACCGCCAAGCCGACCGACCAGTTCGAAGCCATGGCGAGTGCCGAACTCGGCAATTATCACCAGCGCCGTTTCGAAGGGATGATCAATCTTCCCATCGTGGACGATCGCCTGGACGTTCGTCTCGCCGGCGAGTGGACGAAACGTCAGGGCTACAGCTTCAACTCTTTAACCAACGAGCGCATCGACGGCCGTGATCTGTGGTCGGGCCGCCTTACTATCGGTTGGAAGCCGATGGAGAATCTGCAGACCTATTTCGTCTGGGAGCATTTCTCCGAAAGCGACGACCGCATGCGCACGGCCAAGCAGCTGTGCAAACGGGATCATGCGCCCGAGCAAGTCGATGGTGTTGACGTCAGCGGTGGCGACAACGGTATTCAGGCATACAGCGCCCGGAACTTTTTGAGCCAAGGATGCTTGCCTGCGTCGTTCTACTCGGATGAAGCATTCCAGGTGCCCGATGGCACGACGTTGCCCTATTACGAGCCGCTTAGCCCAAAAGGCTCCCCCATCATGGCTCGGGGCTTTCAGTTCGACCCTTATGTGAATGCGGTACAGTCTCGCAACTTGCGTGTGATCGAATCCGCGCTTGATCCTGTCTACAAGGCGAAAAACGATACGGTCGAATTCAACGCAGACTACAATTTTTCACCTACACTGACCGTCACTTCGCAAACCGGGTTCAGCCAGG
>CAZTCU010000151.1:0-6979 GCA_964612235.1 uncultured Rhizobium sp. | reverse complement strand
TGATTTCGGGATCGACGAGCGAATTGAACTTGGCCCAGATCGCGGCGGGGCGGCCTTCGCGCGCGTAGAGGATTTCTTCGCCGATGGAATGGATTAACTGCTTGCGCAGTGTGAGGGGTGAGATCGCGATCTTCTCCAGGCTCGCGGGCTCCGCATAGCCGGTGATGAAATTGAACAGCTTGGCCGCATCGCGCCCCAGCGCCGGATCGGCGGTGAACAGCGACAGGTCGGTGTAAACCTTGGCCGTGATCGCGTGGTAGTTGCCGGTTCCGAAATGCACATAGGTGCGCAGATGCCCGCTCTCGCGGCGCACCACGAGGCTCACCTTGGCGTGGGTCTTCAACTCGATGAAGCCGTAGACGACCTGCACGCCAGCACGTTCCAGGTCGCGCGCCCATTTGATGTTGGCGGCTTCGTCGAAACGCGCTTTCAGTTCCACCAGTGCGGTCACCGACTTGCCCGCTTCGGCGGCTTCGATCAGCGCCTTGACGATGGGCGAGCCTTCCGAGGTGCGATAGAGCGTCTGCTTGATCGCCACGACGTTGGGATCGAGAGCCGCCTGCCGGATGAACTGCACCACCACGTCGAAGCTTTCGAACGGATGATGGACGATGATATCCTTGGCGCGGATCGCGGCGAAGCAATCCCCGCCGTGATCGCGGATGCGTTCGGGGAAGCGCGCGATATAGGGCTTGAACAGAAGATCGGCGCGCTCGTCGATGATGAGCTGCTTCAGGTCCGAAAGGCCCATCATGTGCTGGATGACGAGCTCGCTCGGTTCGAGATCGAGATGTTCGGCGATGAACTCGCGCAGGTCCTGCGGCATGGACGCGCTGCATTTCATGTGAATGACCGAACCCCGTCTGCGGCGCTTGAGCAGCGATTCGAACAGCAGCACCAGGTCTTCGGCTTCTTCTTCCACTTCCACGTCGCTGTCGCGCAGGATGCGGAACATGCCCACGCCGGTCGCCGTATGGTCGGGGAAAAGCTGGTCGAGGAACATCTCGATCACGCTTTCCAGCGCCACGAAGCGCACGGTCTTGTCCTTGTCGGGCAGGCGCATGAAGCGCTGAAGCTGGGCTGGCACGGGCAGCAGCGCGGTGACGAGTTTGCCATCGCGGCGGCGCTTCAGCCGCAGCGCCATCGCGAAGCCGAGATTGGGGATGAACGGAAACGGATGCGCCGGGTCGATGGCGAGCGGCGTCAGCACCGGGAAAATCTGCTCGCGGAATTCCTTTTCGAGCCATTCGCGATCCGATGGCGTCAGTTCCGCCGGTTCGAGCACCGAAACGCCCGCCGCGCGCAATTCGGCGCGCAGTTCGACCCAGATGGTCTGCTGGTCGGCGATCAACTGGGCGCCGACCTGCTCCACCTGCACGAGCTGCTGGGCCGGGGTGAGACCGTCGGCGCTGGGGGTGGCGATCGCCTCCCGGATCATGCCTTTCAGGCCCGCCACGCGGACCATGTAGAACTCGTCGAGATTGGAGGCCGAAATCGACAGGAAGCGCACCCGCTCCAAGAGCGGATGGGCCTTGTTCTGGGCCTCCTCGACCACCCGGCGGTTGAAGGCAAGCCAGGACAGTTCGCGGTTCACGAAGCGATTTGGAGAAGCCGAATCAATGGGTTGGGCGCCCGGACGGCGTCCCAGCACCTGGTCGGCGGGAACCTCCCGCCCCTCTTCGAACTCGATCTTCGGCTCGGCCATGGGGCGACGCTAGCCCAGCTTTGTTAAAGTGTCATGGCAGGGCGCCCGGCATTCACGACGTCGACAACTTTGCGCGGACAGATGCAGGGGCGGGTGCCAGACTGGGCCAAGTAGCAACCGGTCCATCGGACAAACGGCAAGCGCAAACACGGATGAAGCGTATTCACGAGTTCGAGGCCCTGAGAGGGGTGCTCGCCCTTTGGGTGGTGGTCGGCCACGTCCTGAAGCATTCCGGCTACTCGGCCGGGATGCTGGGGCCGTTCGGATTGTTGGCGGAGCCGGGATGGCCGGTCGACCTGTTCATCATCCTGAGCGGCTTTGTGATCTTCAACCTCATCGATCACAAACACGAAGGATACGTGCCGTTCATTGTGCGGCGCTTCTTCCGTCTCTATCCGGTCTATCTGACCGCAATCGTCGCGAGCGCGATATTCGCGGGCACCTATCTCGACTGGCTTCAAGGCTTTCCCTGGAAGACGCCCTTCATAGAGGGCACCATTCGCGTCGCACAGCAAACCGATGCGTCGCTCGTACCGCAATTCCTCGTGCACCTGACGATGCTGCACGGCCTGGTGCCGGATTCCATCCTGACCGCCAGCCAGTACGCGATCATCGGACAGGCGTGGAGCATTTCGGTGGAGTGGCAATTCTATCTCGTGGCGCCGCTTCTTTACTTCGCGCTGCGCAACAGGCCGCTGCTGTTGATCGCGATCGTCCTGGGCATCGTTGCGTTGCACAGCCGCTATTGGCTGGGCGAAGGATTCGCCGTCAATCAGGCCGGGTATTTCCTTATCGGCATCGTCTGCTACTTCGCGTACAAACACAGCGACCGGTGGCCGCTCGATCCGGTGCATGTCTGGCTCGGCGTGGCGGTCGCGGCGATGGCGCTCGCCTTCTTCCTCACCAAACCGGTCTCGCTGGTATTGTGGTTTGCGGTGTTCGGCGCCGCCGTTCTGGGCAAGCGGGAAAAGAGAAATCCGATCTCCGCACTTTTCAACATGGCGCCCATGCAGATGCTGGGCAGGATCTCATACTCGATCTACCTTTGTCATATCCTGGTTATGGCGGGCGTCTCCCTCACAATCCTGCGCACGATGAGCCATGTCACGCAGTTGGAACACATGGCGTTGCTGATGGCGTTTACGGTGCCGCTGACCATTGCGCTGTCCGCGCTGACCTTCCGCTTCATCGAAAAGCCGGGAATGAATCTCGGCCAGCATGTCGCCAAGGCGATGCGGCCCAAATCCCTGCGGCCCGCCGTCGAGAGCGCCTAGCTCAGGACGCCAGCAGATCGCGTATCAGCGCGGTGGTCACGGCGCGTTTTTCGGCGAGCGCCCGGGCGTCGGCGCGGGACACGAAATCGCGGATAGCAGCCGGCGAACGCTCTAACGAAACGATCATCTGGGCGATGACGGCTTCGGGAACCTGAAGCTGTCGGTCGGCGAAAAGCTTGCGCGCCAGCGCGGCGAGCACGGCGTCGGCGGGCGCCCAGATGGGAAAAGACAGAAGCGCGTTGAAGCGCGAGGCCAGATCGGGAAGCACGGTCGGCCAGTTCGCCGCCGGTTCGCGGCCCGTCAGCAGGAACGGCGTGCCGCGTTCGAACAGCGCGAACAGCGCGCGGTCGCGGATATCGCTTGCGAGCGCGTTGTCGACATCTTCCACCGCGATGGCCTCGTCCGCGCCCAGCCGGGAGACCGTTTCGAGATCGAGCGCCGCCGCCGTGAGGACTTTCGCCTTCGACGATGCGGCCCAGGCGGCGACCAGATGGGATTTGCCCGAACCGGCCGGGCCGTGGATCGCGGCAGCACCGTGCCAGGCGGGCCAGCTGTCGATGAACGTCACCGCCTGACGATTGCCCTCGGCCACGATGAAATCGCCGCGGCCGAGCGCGGGCGACATCTCCCATGACAGCGTGAGTTGCGAAGGCATCAATCAGGCCGGGCGGCTGTGCCGGATGGCGATGGTGTGCAGGAGCACCTGCCCATAAGAGAGCCAGGACGCGAGCGTGAACACCGCCGTGGTCACGGCAGCGACATGGGCGAGATTGGGCAAATTGATCTCGAAGGCGAGCATGAGAAGCATCAGGCCGACATAAGCGACCTGTATCGCGGTCGATATCTTGCCGAGCAGTTGCGGCTGCACGCGCAACGGCCACGCCATGTATTTCGCGAGCAGCACACCGAGCACGATGGCGGCGTCGCGCGCCAGCACCAGCACCGTCAGCCAGGGCGGCGCGACCCCGACATAGGTGAGTGCCAGGAACGAGGCCAGCATCAGCAATTTGTCCGCCGCCGGATCGAGCCATGCGCCGACCTGCGTATCGAGGCCGTAGCGTTTGGCGAGGAATCCGTCGGCCAAATCGGTGAGGCCCGCAAACACGAAGACCCCAAGGGCCGCCGGATAGGCCTGATCGAGAAGCAGCAAAGCGGTGACCGGCGCGCAGGCAAGCCTGAGTACGGTGAGCAGGTTCGGGATCTGACGCAGCAGCGCGATCACGGTTGCCCCTCGTTTCGGGTGAGCCACCATTTGCCGTCGCGCGAGGTCATGGCAATGCCCGCATCGGCCAGCGTGCCGCGCAGCTGGTCGAGACTGCCGACATAGGCGATGTCCAGACGCGCCTCGTTCATGTTGAAGGCAACCATATCGATTCCGACAACGGTTTGAACGCTTCCGAGTTTCGCCTGTATCGACGCCCATTCGCTGAGCGAGCCGAATTGCGCTTCGGCCGTGATCTTGGCTTTCTGGCTGAAATCGACGGCGGATTTGTTTTTCCAGTAATCGACGATCGCGCCGAACGCGGCATCGGCGGCGGATGATGGGCTTCTGCCGGGCACATCGACGCTCGGCACGATGGGCTGACCGGCGGCGAGCCGCTTGAGCCGCACTTGTCCGTTGCCGGGCGCGAGATCGGCGACCACCACATCGGTCGCGCGCGTGCGTGCCGCGATGGCCGCCACCGCGTTCCAGTTCGCCGTATCGAACGTCATGCCGGAAAGCGCGGCTGCGTCGCTGTCATCGGGCAATACGGCGGTCACCACGCCGCTCGAAAACCGAGGATCGGCCCACGCCATGGTCCAGCTGTCGCCGGGCGAATAGTTGGGCGACAGCGGGATCACCAGGATGCGGCGGGTCTGCGCCACGACATAGGAGATGTTGTTGGCGCGCAGGAGCCGCTCGACCGCGGGCTGGCTGAAGACATAGGTCACCTTGGCGACATAGCGCGTGGTGGAGCGGCGCTCGTCGGTCACATCGAAGCTGCGGATCATTCGCCCGATGGCGGCATCGTCGAGCTGGGGCTGGCGGGCCCAATCCTCCTGCCGGGTCAGGCGCTTGTAGAGGATGTTCCAGGCCTTGGGCCGGCCCCCATTGATGGCGATGGTCTGGGCCTCGACCGAGGCTGCGGCGGTGGCGTCCACCGGCACGTTTTTGACCGTGAACAGGCTGTCGGCGCGGGCAGGCAGGACCGCGGCCAGGATGAAGACGAGGCTGAGAAGAAATCGGTGCATGGGTGACCTATAGCGCGCCTTGAATATAGAGGCCGGGCCGGAAAGGCGAAAGCGCGGCTTGGCCTTGGCCCCCGCCTCGTTTAACAGGGGCCGGACCAACGGAATCTCTGGCCATGACCACGGCGGACCAAGGCCGCAACAGCCTCACCTACAAAGACGCGGGCGTCGACATCGATGCGGGCGAGGCGCTGGTCGAGCGAATCGGCCCCGCCGCCAAATCCACAAGGCGGCCCGGCGCCGACGCCTCGCTCGGCGGCTTCGGCGGCCTGTTCGACCTCAAGGCCACGGGCTTCAAGGACCCGGTTCTGGTCGCCGCGACCGACGGGGTGGGCACCAAGCTGAAAGTCGCCATCGACACCGGCCTGTTCGACGGGATCGGACAGGATCTCGTGGCGATGTGCGTGAACGATCTCGTGGTGCAGGGCGCGGAACCGCTTTTCTTTCTCGATTACTACGCGACCGGAAAACTGAACGTCGACGACGCCGCGCGCGTGATCGAAGGCATCGCGCGCGCCTGCAAGGAAAGCGGTTGTGCGCTGATCGGGGGCGAGACCGCGGAAATGCCCGGTCTCTACAAACCCGGCGATTTCGATCTGGCAGGTTTCAGCGTCGGCGCGGTGGAACGCGACGGCATTCTGCCCAAAACCGATTCGATGCGGGAAGGTGATGTGCTGATCGGCGTTGCGTCGTCGGGCGTGCATTCCAACGGCTATTCTCTGGTGCGCCGCGTGGTGGCCGACAGCGGACGCAGCTACGACAGCGCGGCACCCTTCGATGCCGGAAAAAGTTTGGGACAAGCGCTGATCGCGCCGACGCGGCTTTATGTGAAGCCCGCGCTTGCCGCGATTGCGACCGGCGGCGTGAAGGGGCTGGCACATATCACCGGCGGCGGCATCACCGAAAACCTTCCGCGCGCTTTGCCGGATGGATTGGATGCGTTGGTCGATCTTTCATCGTGGACGCCGCTTGCCGTGTTCGGATGGCTTTCGAAATCGGCGGGCATCGCGGCCAACGAAATGCTGCGCACCTTCAATTGCGGCCTCGGCATGATCGCGGTCGTTGAGCCGGAAAAAGCCGACGCGGTGATCGCCGCGTTCGGCGACGGCGTACGCATCGGCACGCTGGTCAAAGGCGATGGCGAAGCGAAGGTGCGCTACACGGGGACGCTGAAGCTCTGATGGCGCGCGTTCGAACCGCCGTACTGATTTCGGGGCGCGGCAGCAATCTCAAATCCCTGATCGCGGCGGCGGCGGACCCGGATTTCCCGGCGGAGATCGCGCTGGTGTTTTGCAATGTCGAAGGCGCGGGCGGCGTGGCCGTTGCGCAAGCCGCCGGAATTCCCACCAAAGTGATCTCCCATCGCGGCTTCGAATCCCGCGAGGATTTCGACCGCGCCATCGACGCAGCCTTGCGCGAAGCGAACATCCAGCTCGTCTGCGAAGCAGGCTTCATGCGCATCCATTCCGACTGGTTCGCGCGTGAGTGGGAAGGACGCCTTCTCAACATCCATCCTTCGCTTCTGCCCGCCTTCAAGGGAATCCGCGTGCATCAGCAGGCGCTGGATGCAGGCGTGAAGATTTCCGGCTGCACGGTTCATTTCATCGTGCCGGAACTCGATTCCGGCCCGATCATCGCGCAAGCCGCCGTGCCGGTGTTGCCCGGCGACACGGCGGAAACCTTGGCCGCGCGCGTCGTGGAGGAAGAGCACAAGCTCTATCCGAACGCGCTGAAGCTGGTTGCCGAAGGCAAGGTGAAGCTGGAGATGGGG
>CAZTCU010000150.1:0-6979 GCA_964612235.1 uncultured Rhizobium sp. | reverse complement strand
AACGACCAGACGATGAAGCTGGTGGCCCGCCTGCAGGACGCGCCGGTCAAGCCGTAAGCTTCAGCTTCTCCTCGCGACGCGCCGCGCGAACCGGCGCACGCGTTTTGCGATGGGCAGGTCGTCGGCGGCGAGTTGCAGCGCTGCGTGGCGGACATTGCCGTCTTCGAGGTCGCGTACGACGAGGCGCGCGGCGCCGATCTGCAGGCTGTCGCCGATTTCGGGCGTCTTGTCGAAATGCTCGGCGAAGTGTTCCGCCACCGTCCTTGTGCGCTCGTCGGCGCTGGCGCCGAGTCCGTAGAATTCATCCAGCTTGTCGATGGGCGCATCGCCGAAGATGTCGAACTCGCCCTCCAGTGCGGCGCCACGCAGTTCGGTGGCCGGGCCGAAGATCGTGTCGAGGCTCTGCGCTTTCAGTTCGGGCGCCAGCAGATAGGCATAATCACCCGGCGCGAGCGCGCCTGCTTCGGCGGCATCCAGAATCTTTCCGTCGCGCACCACCATCGTCAGGCGCACCCAGTCCGGCAAGCGCGCCATACTCAGCACGCGCGCATCGGCGCCCACGGGATAGCCGATCATTTCGACATTGTGCTGGCCCGGCAGGTCCACTTCGGTGCGCGTCATCGGATGGGCGGTGCGTGGCAAGGCCTGACCGAGGCGCCGCGCGGCGGGTTTGATCGTCCAGCCCTGCAGGGACAGCGAGACGATCACCACGAAGAATGCCACGTTGAAATAGATGTGGCTGTTGGGCAGGCCCGACAACGTGGGGATGGAAGCAAGGAAGATGCTGACGGCGCCGCGCAATCCCACCCAGCCCACGAACAGCCGTTCGCGCTGGTTGAATCCGAAGGGCCACAGGCACAGCCACACCGCGATGGGCCGCGCGATAAAGATAAGGAACAGCGCGATGACGAGGCCGGGGAGCGCCACCCCCAGCATCTGGTGCGGCGAAACGAGAAGGCCCAAGGCGAGGAACATGACGATCTGGGCGAGCCATGTCACCGCATCGTGCAGGCTGAGAATGCCCGCAAACGCGCGCACCGGGCGATTGCCGAGAACGAGGCCCGCTATATAGGCGGCAAGAAAACCCGAACCGCCTGCCGTGGCGGCCAAGCCGAAGACGAAGACGCCCCCCGACACGGCGAGCAGCGGCGGCAAACCGCTCGGCAGGTTCACCCGGTTGAGCAGGAGCACGATGCCGAAGCCGCCGCCCAGTCCGATCAGCGTGCCGAGGACGGCTTCGCGCCCGAGGTCGGTGATGACGTGCAGGATGGATTCGCCGGCACCGCCGGCGGAGATCACGCCGACGGCGGCGACGGTGAGAAAGACGGCGACGGGATCGTTGACGCTGGATTCCAGTTCGAGCAGCGCACCCACCCGCGAACGCAGTTGCAGGCCGCCGCTGCGCAACAGGAAAAACACCGCCGCTGCGTCGGTCGAAGCAACGACGGCGCCGATCAGGAAGCCCTGTTGGGGTCCGAGCGACAGCGCCCAGGCGCCGAACGCGCCCGTCAGACCCGCGGTGATCAGAACACCAACCGTCGCAAGCACCGTTGCGGGACCGATGGCGGAGCGGACATGCAGGAAGCGCGTCCGCAAACCGCCGTCGAACAGGATCACGGCAAGAGCGAGCGATCCGATCAGATAGGTCAGGCGATAATCGGAGAAGCTGAGGCCTCCCGGGCCATCCTCGCCCGCGAGCATGCCGACGGCGAGGAACATGAGCAGGATGGGGGCGCCGAAACGGGTGGCGATCAGGCTGGACAAAATGCCCGCCACGATGAGCCCCGCGCCGAGCAAAAGCGCGGTGTTGGATAGGTCGATCGCTTCCATGTGAGGGAAAACCTAAACGATACGTCACGGTTTTCCGAAGACAAATTTATCCGTAGGCGCACGAATGGCAGGCAATCGTGACTCATTTGCCATCACATTGTTCCCTCTCCCCCAGCGGGGGAGAGGGTTAGGGTGAGGGGGTGATCGCGGAACGATTTCGGTATCGCGTGTATTGCGGCATTCGCCCCCTCTCCCCGGCCCTCTCCCCCGCTGGGGGAGAGGGAGATCATTAGAGTTTTTATCTACCCTTAAATATTGGCTCGCGTTTCTCGACAAACGCGCGGGCGGCTTCCTTGTGATCTTCCGTCAGGCCTGTGTGGATGTGGTGAGTGGCTTCCAGATCGAGACACTCGTCCACCTCGCCCGCCGCCGCGCGATTCAGATTCTCCTTCATGTAGCGATAGGCAACGCGCGGTCCCGACGCTATGCGCCGCGCGATCTCCATTGTCTTCGCCATGAGTTGATCGGCAGGCACGACCCAGTTCACCAGGCCAAGGCGCAGCGCCTCTTTCATGTCGATGCGTTCGGAGAGGAAATAGAGTTCGCGCGCTTTCGCAGTACCCACAAGCTGAGACAGGAAATAGGTGCCGCCATAATCGCCGGAGAAGCCCACGCGCATGAAGGCGGTCGTCATCACCGCGTTCTCGGCGGCGATACGCAGATCGCAGGCAAGCGCCAGACCGAAACCTGCGCCCGCCGCGGCACCCGGCAACGCGGCGATGGTCGGCTTGGGCATCTTGTGCAGACGACCCGAGGTCTCGCGTTGACTGATGCGCTGGCGATGAATGCGGCTGTCGAGATCGAGAGCTTCGGACGACACGCTGTCCTTGCCTTCGGCCATGCCCTTCACATCGCCGCCCGCGCAGAACGCGCCGCCCGCGCCTGTCAGCACCACGCAAGCGACATCGCTGTCGGTTTCGCAGGCACGCAGCGCGTCGGCCAGGGCGGACAGCATGGCTGCCGAGAGCGCATTGCGCCGCTCGGGGCGGTTCATCGTCAGAACGGCGACCCCGTCGTTAATCTCTCCCAACAATTCGTTTGTACCGGTTTCGATATTGCGTTTGTCCATCGTCTTTCTCCCATTTTCTTGCGCCAAACGTGACATGGCGAGGCGAAGCGAAAAAGTGCGGTTTTTCGGCCACTAGTGCTGCGTTTTCAGCGATTCAAAGCATTCGGCTTTCGCATGGCTGCCATTCATTGCACTGCAACAATGGCGCCCTATTTGTCTCCAGTGGCCGGAATGTCCGGCCGAACAAATGGAGAGGCAGATGTTGAAGAAACTGGCGGATGGCGAGGTTTTCGGCGCAGACGCGCTGAATCTCGTCGTGATTGCCGGCGCAACCCTGCTGCTGTTGGGGGCGATCACGACGCCCGCGTCCGTGACGCCACCCGCAGCGCAGGCAAAGGCGCCGCTGGTCGAGACGGTCACGGTGACCGCCTCGCCGATTACGAAGCTTTCGTAAGTTCGAATTGGATGTTCCCGGGCGGATTTCGGTTAACCACCTATCCGTCCGGGACAGCCGATTGCGGCTTTTTTTGGATTCCTTCCTGTCCGATTTGTCATATAATGGGTTCACGTCAACACGGTGTGCCGGTACGCGGCCCTGAATGACCGCCGACCGGCTTTGTGTGGAGGCCGACATGGCGATGATTCATCAGCATCACGAAGCAGAACGCGACTTCGGGCAGGTGCTCGATTTGGTTGTGCTGTTCGGTTCGATCGCGTTGTTTGTAGGCGCGATTGCGGCATTCGTCGTTCTGGCGACCTGACTTAGGTCGCGCAATTCGGCGCGAACCGCGAAACACTTCGCGGGATTGCGCGTGCGTACTACTCTCCGGCCACTTCGGTCAGTTCGACTTCGTGGCCCCAGAGCCGTTCGATGTGCGCCATGACCAGTTCCTTTGCATTGTGTTGCAGCGGAATGGCGCGATGCATCCGGTGTTCCAACAGCAGCTTGCGGTCGCCGCGCAGATTTGCTCCCACGACCTGTATGTTCGGATCGGCTGTGCCGACGTCATACTGACGCGCGAGCGTGGCGCGCACCTTGCGGTAGCCGGGTTCGTTGTGGATGGCGGAGACTTTGTACGCCGCATCGTCCGCCTTGTCGTGGAGGCCGAACAGGCGGAAATCGCGCATCACTTTCGGTGACAGAAACTGCTCGATGAAGCTTTCGTCGCGGTAGTTGGCCCAGGCTTCTTTCAGCGCCACCATGAAATCGCCGGTGCCTGCGATGTGGGGAAACCAGTCGCGATCTTCTTCGGTGGGATTCTCGCAGATGCGCCGGATGTCGGCCATCATTGCATAGCCCAGCGCATAGGGATTGATGCCGTAGTAACGCCGATCGTCGAAATCGGGCTGGAAGATGACGCTGGTGTGGCTGTGCAGGAATTCGAAGATCGAACCGTCGGTGATGAGGCCGCGATCGAACAGCGCGTTCATGATGGTGAAATGCACGAAGGTGGCGCAGCCTTCGTTCATCACCTTGGTCTGGCGCTGCGGATAGAAATATTGCGCGAGGTTGCGCACGATGCGCAGCATCTCGCGCTGCCAGGGCTTGAGCGCGGGTGAATTCTTTTCGAGGAAGTAGAGAAGGTTTTCTTCCGGCAGCTTCATGTCCGGACCGCCTTCGTCATCCGGATCCGGCGAGGCCGTCGTCACGGGCGGTTGAAGGCTGGCGGGCAAGGTGCGCCACAGGTCGTTATAAGCTTCGTCTTCATACTCGGCGCGCTTGCGATGTTTTTCGGCGACCCGTTCCTTCGAGGGCCGCGGCGGGCGGCGATAGCGGAAAACGCCCTGATCCATGATGGCGTGCGCGGAATCCAAAATCGCTTCCACCTCGCCGCGGCCATAACGCTCCTCGCAGGCCGAGATGTAACGTTTGGCGAAGGCGAGATAATCCAGGATGCCGTCGGCATTCGTCCACTGGCGGAAGAGATAGTTGTTCTTGAAGAAATGGTTGTGGCCGAAAGCGGCATGCGCCATGACGAGCGCCTGCATCGTCATGGTGTTTTCTTCGAGCAGATAGGAGATGCAAGGGTTGGAGTTGATGACGATCTCGTAGGCGAGCGCGGAATAGCCCGCGCGGTACATCGTCTCCTCGCGCGCGAACAGCTTGCCGAAGCTCCAATGATTGTACATCAGCGGCATGCCGAGCGAGGAATAGGCGTCGAGCATCTGCTCCGACGAGATCACTTCGATCTGGTTGGGATATATGTCGAGCTTCAATTCGTTGAGCGCGATGTCTTCGATCGCCTTGAGCGCACGATCGAGCGTTTGGAAATCCCACTCGGCGCCTTCAAACAGCGGCTTGCCCACTAGACGGCCTCCGCTTTCTTGAACAGTTCGCGGAAGACCGGGAAGATGTCGGCGGGCTTGGAAATGCGCTTGGTGGCGAAGTTGGGCCAGAGTTCGGCCACGGTGCGATAGGCGCGCCAGAGTTCGGCGCCGGAATCTTCGCTTGCGAAGACTTCCATCTCGCGTTCGTCGAGGATTTCGATATAGGCGTAGTACTGGCACAACGGCATGATGTCGCCGTTGAGCATTTCCACGCAGCGGCGCGCATCGCCTGATTGCGTATAGCCGTCGGAGGCTTGGGCTGCGTAGATGTTCCAGTCGGCGGTGGCGTAACGCTCCTTCTGGATTTCGAGCATCTTGTCGAGCGCGGTCGATACGATGGTGCCGCCGGACTGGCGCGAATAGAAGAATTCCTGCTCGTCCACTTCCTGGGCGTCGTGCGTGTGGCGGATGAAGACCACATCGACCTTTTCGTAGCGGCGCTTCAGGAACAGGTGCAGCAGCATGTAGAAACGCTTGGCCAAATCCTTCTCGCGTTCGCCCATCGAGCCCGACACGTCCATCAGGCAGAACATCACGGCCTGGCTGGTGGGGATCGGTTGCTCGGTGAAGGTGTTGAAGCGCACGTCGATGGGATCGACGAAGGCGACCCATTTGCGTTTGGAATTCGCCTTTGCGAGTTGCTCTTTCAATTGAGCGATCAGCGCGCGGCTTTCATCGGTCTGCGGTTCGGTGCGCTCGGCGGCTTCGAGTTTGGCTTCCAATTCCGAAATGTCGGCGAGCGAGGGGCGTTTAAGCGCAAGCCTGCGACCATAGGAATTCCGCATCGTGCGGATGAGATTGATCTGGTTGGGCGAGCCCGATGTGGTGATGCCGGCGCGTTTCCAGCTTTTGCTGGGCGTTTCTTTCAGCGTGGTGCGGACGAGATTCGGCAGTTCGAGATCTTCGAAGAAGATGTCGAGGACTTCGTCCTGCGTCATCGTGAATTCGAAATCGTCCTCGCCTTCGCCGGTGTCCGACGCCTGTTTGCCGCTGGCGCCGCCCTCGCCTTTCGGCGGCTTCTTGATTTCGTCGCCCGGCATGAACTCCTTGTTTCCGGGGAGCACGAAATCCTGTTCGCCCGACGCCTTGGGATCGAGGCGGAAGCGCGGCTCCTTCGTGCCTTTGGTGGAGATGCGGATTTTCCGTTCCTTGCCGATGTCGGAGACGGCTGCATCCTTCAGCGACTTCTGCACCGCTTCGCGGATTTGCGCGCGCGCGCGGCGCAGGAAGCGCTGGCGATTGGCGAGGCTCTTGCCCTTGGGGTTGAGCCGGCGGTCTATGAAATAGGTCATGGCGTTGTGCCGATCGACCTCACCCCGCCTTGTTGACGCGCATGTACCATTCGACGAGACGGCGCACCTGGCGGGGCGTGTAACCGCGCGCGAGCATCCGCTTGACGAATTCGTTGTGCTTGGTCTCGGTGTCGCTGTCCTTCTTGGATTCGAAGCTGATGACGGGCAACAGATCCTCGACCTGCGTGAACATGCGCTTCTCGATCACGCTGCGGATTTTCTCGTAGGCCGTCCAGGCGGGGTTCTTGCCTTCGTTCTGGGCCCGGTAACGAAGCGAAAACTTCACGACTTCGTTGCGGAAGTCCTTGGGGTTCGCGATACCGGCCGGCTTTTCGATCTTGGACAGTTCGTTATCGAGCGCGGCGCGATCCAGCAACTGCCCGGTATCGGCGTCCTTGTAATCCTGGTCTTCGATCCAGGCGTCGGCATAGGCGATGTAGCGGTCGAACAGGTTCTGGCCGTATTCGCCATAGGATTCCAGATAGGCTTTCTGGATTTCCTTGCCGATGAATTCGGCATA
>CAZTCU010000149.1:0-6980 GCA_964612235.1 uncultured Rhizobium sp. | reverse complement strand
ACGATCACCGTCTTGAAGCCCAGCGCGTTGGCGACGACCGCCAGTCCGATCTCCGTATTGCCCGCCGTGCCTTCGACGATGGTCCCGCCGGGCTTCAGCACGCCGCGCGCCAGTGCGTCCTTGATGATGAACAGCGCCGCGCGGTCCTTCACGGACTGTCCGGGGTTCATGAACTCGGCCTTGCCCAGTATCTCGCAGCCGGTCTGTTCGGAAGCATGGCGAAGCCGGATCAGCGGTGTGTTGCCGATGGCGGCGATGACGTCTTTTCGGATGTCCATGACCCGAACCTAATGGCCGCTTTCCTGCGCTTCAAGGCGCGGAATGGCTCAATTTGGCCTCAGGATCGCATACATGTTGTCGTTGAAGGGGATGCGGCCATAGAGCCGGAATTTCACGGAAAATCCTACGGATTTGGCCAGCCGCTCCAATGTGGGCGGAGTAAAATACTGGACGTGGTCGGGATGGCGAAAACCCGGCCACTTCGCGCCGAGCAGCACGCGGTTCCAGCACGCATAGTTGGGCACCTTCACCAGCGCCACGCCGTCCGCCTTCAGCACGCGCCGCGTCTGTTCGAGTGCCTCGCGCGGACGCGCTTCATGTTCGAGATAGGACCACAGCGTGATGCCCGTGAAGAAATCGTCCGGCAGTTGGGCAAGACCGGAAACACCATCCGCATTCACCACCTTGCCGCCGCGCGGGGCGAAGATCGCATTCGCTTTTGCAGCGGCAGAAGACTCGATTTCGATGCCAAAGGGCACATAGCCCGGCGCGAGATCGGCAAACGCCTTGCCGTTGCTGCAACCGACATCGAGCACGGGGCCGGGTTTCGCAAAACCTTTCATCCCGCCCGCGGGAGTCGCTTCGCCCAACAGACCCAAACGCCAGCGAGTCATCATGTCGATGCGCGCGAGGATGGGCTGCTGCTTCAAACGCCGGTCTTCTTCGATCTTGTGCTGCTTGGTCCAGCCGATCTCGTCATAGAGTTCGCTGTAATTCGGCACCCATTCGAGGAAGATCAATTCGCAGTTCGTGCACCGCTTCATCGGCCAGTCGGGATGCGCGTACTTCACAGATGGCGCGTTCGCCGACGGCGTGCCGCAGGACGGGCAGTCGCGATGAATGCGGGTTTCGGCGGCCGGAATGTTCATGTGCGGCGCATAGCAGTTTTCCTTGCGGCCTGTCATGGAAGCGAATTGACATACTGACATACAAGTGATATGTCACGACATATGACTGAACGAACCACCGTCCGGCTCCCTGATGACCTCCTGCGCCGTGCAAAAAGCAAGGCCGCCGCCGAAGGCCGCACCCTTACGGCTCTGGTCGAGGAGGGTTTGCGCCGCGTCTTGAACGATCGCGCGCCATCGAAGACCAAGCGCGTTCTGCCGCCGGTGAGTTCGGCGACAGGAGGATTGATGCCGGGAATAGATCTCGACGATATGGCGTCGCTTCAGGAAATGGACGATCTCGACTATGCGGCCGGTCTGAAGTGATCCTGCCCGACGTCAATGTCCTGATTTACGCCTTCCGCAGGGATTGCGAACGGCACTCGGTCTGCAAAGCGTGGCTCGATGGAATTGTCGCGAGCGATACGCAATTCGGAATGTCGCCGCTTGCGTTGAGCGCCGTGGTGCGGATCGTCACCAATCCACGCGCATTTCGAAATCCCAGCAGCGCCGAAGAAGCCTTTGCCTATTGCAACAATCTGCTCGGCCAGCCGCATTGCGAAATCGTTACGCCCGGCGAACGGCACTGGGAAATTTTCACGCAGCTTTGCATTCGCTCCAATACGAAAGGGCCGCTCGTGAGCGATGCCTGGTTCGCCGCTCTCGCCATCGAGCGCGCCTGCACATGGATCACATACGACCGCGATTATGCCCGCTTTCCCGGATTGGATTGGCGGGAGCCTGCGGCCCGGCAATAGCTTCAGCAAAGCGCTCCGATTACTGCTCCCAGCGCATCGCATCCTGAGCGCGCGCGGTGCATTGCTGCCACTGGCCGGCCTTCATCGCGGCGCGCGCTTCCTTCAGGAATGACTCTGCATGGGACCTGTTTGCAGCATGTGTCATACCCAAACCGGCCTGAGCTTCCGTGACCAATCTACTGCAGCCGTCCATGGCCACTCGCTGTGGGTCGGAAGGTGGATTGTAGGGGGACTCGCCGGCAAGCGCCGTTGTTGCGCCCAACGTCAATGCGAAAGTGAGAACCAAAAGTCTCATGGTTGCCTCCAATACGAACGGGAAATCCGATACGCGGCACGAGGCGAAGAAAGCCGCCAATGGGAGTGTTTTTGGTTTGGAATGGCTCCCCGGGCAAGATTCGAACTTGCGACCAACCGGTTAACAGCCGGTTGCTCTACCGCTGAGCTACCGAGGAACACCACAGGCGCGCTGTCTAGCGCGTCCGAGGCGGCGTGCCTATATCAATCTCTTGCTCCAGGCAACGGCGGTTTCGGGGATGAGTGAACGCAAGCGCATCAGATTTGGAAAGTTCAGCCTGGGCGTTCCCGGAACGAAGGCGCAGCGCACCGTTTTGGGTGGCGTGCTCAGTGCTGGAGGCTTTCTGGGTTTCCTGCCGATCCTCGGCTTCTGGATGCTGCCGCTGGGACTGCTCGTGCTGTCGGTGGACCATCATCCCATCCGGCGCTTGAGGCGCCGCGCCGAAGTCTGGTGGGGCCGCAGGCAAAAGCCCAAATCCGGCGAACCATCAGCCTGAAATCCAGCCCAAAAAGAAAGGAGGGCCGGTGTTAGCCGGCCCCCAAGGCGTTGGGTAATGGTGGGGTGTCTTCAAGGGAAGACGAGGGGAGAGTGCCGCCATAAGGTTAACAGAGCCTTAACGCCGTTCAGAAAGTTCCAGACAGCTTTGAGAAGATTGCGACGCGCTTCAGGAGAGGCGAAACAATCCTGCAATATCAGTGGTATAGGTAAAAATATCAAAAGATAGTAAGATTATCCTTGAAGTCATGGGCGCAAAAGCCTATATCTGGCGACCAGACGCTCTTTGACATCGTGAATTGAATTTTGCCGGGAAGGTTTGGAGGCCACGCCCGGAATTGAACCGGGGTTCACGGTTTTGCAAACCGCTGCGTCACCACTCCGCCACGTGGCCGTCCAGACCGCGGCCTATAACAGCAGGCCGGGCAGGCGACAATCCGAGTGCAAGACGCTACCCGAGATTGTCTCGCCGAATCCGGCAACGTATAAGCGCGGCCTTGTCTTTATTGGCTGACTCGATGCCCGATTTTGCCGCCCAGCGCCTCAACATGGTCGAAGCCCAGGTCCGTCCCAACGACGTGACCGATCCCCGGATCCACGCCGCGATGCGCGATGTACCGCGCGAGCGATTCGTGCCGGGCGCCAAACAGGCCTTCGCCTATGCGGAAGGGCCGGTCGAGGTCGCGCCACGGCGCTATCTGATGGATGCGCGCAGCTTCTCCAAGCTGGTTCAGCTGGCGGATATCCAGCCGGGCGACAAGATTCTCGATGTGGCAGCGGCCACGGGCTACTCCTCGGCCGTCCTGGCGCGGCTGGGCGGGCAGGTGATCGCGCTGGAGCAGGATGCAGACCTCGTCCGCGTCGCCAGCGACACGCTCCGGGCCAC
This sequence comes from uncultured Rhizobium sp., assembly GCA_964612235.1. GTDB lineage: Bacteria > Pseudomonadota > Alphaproteobacteria > Micropepsales > Micropepsaceae > Rhizomicrobium. Next base: position 3,380 of record CAZTCU010000149.1, on the reverse strand, counting down.
GGGCTGCGCCAACGTCACGGTCGCGCAGGGCGCGCTGACGGAAGGCGCCAAGGCAAGCGGGCCGTATGATGTGATCTTCGTGAACGGCGGCGTGGAAAGCGTGCCGGAGAGCCTCCTGGGGCAACTCAAGGAAGGCGGCCGCCTGGTGGCCGTGGTGCAAAAGGGCCCGCAGGGCCGGGCGCACATCTGGCTGCGCCAGGATGGCGTGGCGGGTAGCCGTGGGGATTTCGACGCCGTGGTTCCCGAACTGGCGGGCTTTAAGAAGCCGGTTGGATTCGTGTTCTAGGCTTCCCAGATAGGCTCAGAGCCGGAAGCGAGGGGCAGATGATCAAATTCCGGGCCGCATTGCTGGCGGCCAGCCTTTTCGTCGTGCCGCAGATCGCGGACGCCGCCACCATCTCGCTCGCTGAAGCCCTCGGCGTCGCCTACGAGACCAACCCGCAACTGAGCGCGGCGCAGGCAAACCTGCGCGCCACCGACGAGGAAGTCGCCAAGGCCAATGCCGGCTGGCGGCCGTCGATCAACGCGCAAGGCGCGTGGGGTCCGCAGCAAGCCAACATTTCGGGTTACGGAACGATCAGCGCCCATCCCTTGCAGGGGCAGGTGACGATCACGCAGCCGCTGTTCCGCGGCGGCCGCACCTACGCCGAAATCGGCCGCGCCAAAGCATTGGTGCGTGCGGGCCGCGCGCAACTGACCGCAACCGAACAATCGGTGCTTCTCGATGCGGTGACGGCATACATGAACGTCGTGCGCGACGAAGCCACGGTGAACCTGCGCCAGAACAACGTCGACGTGTTGAAGAAGCAGCGCGCCGAAACGCAGGAACGCTTCAACGTCGGCGAACTGACGCGAACCGACGTCTCGCAATCGCAGGCGCGGTTGGCGGGCGCACAATCGGATCTGATCGTGGCCCAGGGCCAGTTGGCCGCGGATCGCGCCGTGTTTGCGCAAGTGATAGGCCGTCCTCCCGAAGAATTGGAGGATTTCCCCTCTTTGCCGCAACTTCCCGCAGCACCCGAAGAAGCACTGAATACAGCGTTGCAGACAAATCCCGCGATCATTCAGGCGCGTGAAAGCGCGAAGGCCGCGGACTATGCCGTCGACGACGCGGTCGGCACGCTGCTGCCGAGCCTCGCGCTTCAAGGCCAGTACCAATACCAGCGCGGCGGCTTCAATACGCTCGGCGGAGTCGGAAGTTCCGGCGCGCTCAGCGTCACCGAAAAACTCACCTCGATTCAGGGCGTGCTGAACGTGCCGATTTATCAGGGTGGCGCCGATCAGGCGGAAGTCCGGCAGGCGAAGGAATATCGTTCGCAAGCCGAGATGAACATCGTCGCATCCGACAGGAATGTCCGTCAGGCGGTGCAAAGCGCATGGGAAACTTTCGTTTCCGCGCAGGCGACGATCAAATCCAACGAAGAACAGGTGAAGGCCGACACCATCGCCTTCGAAGGCGTCCGCCGCGAACAGCAGGTAGGCGGGCGCACCACGCTCGACGTTCTGAACGCCCAGCAGGAATTGCTCAACTCGCAGCTTGCCGTCGTGATCGCCCAGCGCAACACGGTGGTAGCGGCCTATCAACTGCTTGCGGCCGCCGGAAAACTCACCGCGCAGAACCTGGGCCTCAAGGTCACGCTCTACGACCCCATCGAGCACTATGACGATGATGCAGCACGCTGGATCGGGCTTGATTGACGCTTTTTTAAGACCCGTAAACCGGTGTTGTTAACTCCGTCTTTTCTTATTTCGGCAACTGTCATACCGTCGTTTGAAAGCCGCTATACCCAGCGGCCAGAGAGAGATCACGCATGGCCAGCCCGTCCGCCCCGCAGCATGAACCGACGATGGAGGAAATTCTCGCCTCCATCCGAAAGATCATCTCCGAGGATTCGACCGAGCAGCAGCCGGCCGCGGCCACGAGCCCGGAACCGGCCGACGATGCCGACGTCCTCGAACTGACGCAGGAGATCGACGCCGAACCGCAACCGGTCGCGGAACCCGTCGAGACCCTTGTCGAGGACACTCGTATCGAAGACGACGTCGTGTTTGAAGAAATCGAGGAGCCGACCATGAGCAATGCCGCGCCGTCCGATGAGGGCATCTTCTCCGACAAGGCGCGTTCCGCGCTCGATAATGCGTTTGCAGGCCTCGATGAGCAGACTTCCGGCCCCACCTACAAGATGCCGGAAGGCGACAGCATCCAGGCCGTGTTCGAACGCTCCATTCGCGGCGGGTTCGAGCCGATCCTGCGCGAACACCTGAACGCCAACACCGAAACGCTCATGGAGCACATGAAGCCGCTCATCCGCGAATGGATGGACGACAACTTCCCGCCCATGCTCGAAGCCGCCGTACGCAACGAAGTCGCCCGTGCCGTAAAGGCGCGCGGCCGCCGCTAAAGCCCCGGCTGGCTTTTTCACCGGATTTCCGGTTACTCCTCAAACCCTCCCGCAAGGGCAGGGTTTCTTCCGCTTTTTGAGACAGAATGATGCTCGACAAGACTTTCAACCCGCAGGACGTGGAACGGCGCATCTACGCCGAATGGGTGGCGTCCGGCGCTTTCGCGGCGGGCAGGCGCCCGGATGCGGAACCGTTCTGCATCGTCATCCCGCCGCCCAACGTGACGGGCCGCCTTCATATCGGTCACGCGCTCAACAACACGCTGCAGGATGCGCTGGCACGTTTCGAGCGCATGCGCGGCAAGGATGTGTTGTGGCAGCCCGGCATGGACCATGCGGGCATCGCCACCCAGCTCGTCGTCGAACGGCAACTGGCCGAACGCCAGCAGAGCCGCGTCGCGATGGGCCGCGAGAAATTCCTCGAAGCCGTGTGGAAGTGGAAAGACGAATCCGGCGGCGCCATCGGCGAACAACTTCGCAGGCTGGGCGCATCCGCCGACTGGTCGCGCGAACGCTTCACGATGGACGAGGGCCTTTCGCGCGCCGTGCTGAAAGTGTTTGTCGAACTCCACAAGCAGGGCCTGATTTACAAGGACAAGCGCCTTGTGAACTGGGACCCGCGCCTTCAAACCGCGGTGTCGGATCTCGAAGTCGAGAACATCGATATCAAAGGCCATCTCTGGCACATCAAATATCCCATCGAAGGCCAGATGGGCCAATTCCTTACCGTGGCCACGACACGCCCCGAAACGATGCTGGGCGACACCGCCGTCGCCGTTCATCCCGACGATGCGCGCTACAAACACCTGATCGGCAAGAACGTCATCCTGCCGCTCGCCAATCGCGCGATTCCGATCATCGCGGACGAATATTCCGATCCCGAGAAAGGCACCGGCGCAGTGAAAATCACGCCCGGCCACGATTTCAACGACTTCGAGGTCGGCAAGCGCCACAACCTGCCGCAGATCAACATTCTGA
>CAZTCU010000148.1:0-7032 GCA_964612235.1 uncultured Rhizobium sp. | reverse complement strand
CTGGGCCAGCCGGAAGATGTGTTCTTCCTCGTGCGCAAGGAAATCGCCGAATTGGACAGCGGAACGCTTGGCGTTGGCGAAGCCGCATCGCGCATCGGCATTCGCCGCGAAGAGTGGTTGAGAACGCTCAAGGAGCAGCCGCCAAAATTCCTTCGCCGCGGCTATGTCCCGGATGACGAACCGGCATCGCTTGGAACGACAGCGCGAAAACTGATCGGGCTTGCCGCCAGCGCGGGCCAGGTCACCGGGCGTGCACGCGTCATATATAATGTCACGGAGCTGGAGCGGGTTGGGAAAGGCGACATTCTCGTCACCCGCCAAACCGACCCCAGCTGGACACCGGCGTTCGCACGCTTGAGCGGACTGGTGCTGGAGACCGGCGGCGTCCTCGCGCACGGCGCATCTCTGTGCCGGGAGTTCAACGTCCCCTGCGTGACGGTCGTCGAGCGCGCCACGCGGCTGATCCGCGACGGTGATACGATTGCCGTCAATGGCGGCCTTGGAACCGTGGAAATCATCGAAAGCAACGATGCGTCCGCGGAGTGCGCCGCATAACTCCCGACGGAGGACGAAATGGATCTCCAGCTGAAAGACAAAGTCGTTTTCATCGCGGGCGCAAGTCGCGGCATCGGGCTTGGCATCGCGCAAGCCTGTCTCGCCGAAGGAGCGAAAGTCGCACTGACGGCGCGTGGCGCGGAAGCATTGCGGGAAACCAAGGCACGTCTTGCCGCCACTTATGGAGCCTCCCGGCTCTGGTCTTTCGCGGGCGACATGCGCAACAGCGCGGATATCGACACCGCGGTGAAACGCTGCGAAGCCGAATTGGGCCCCATCTGGGGCGCCGTCGCCAATGTCGGTATCCATCCCTGCCCGCCCGGCTTCGATGTCGACGACGAAAGTTGGGAGCAGGGCCTCACGCAAAACCTCACCGCGTCCTATCGCCTTGCGCGCGCGGTGTTGAAACCGATGCTGCAACGGGGCGCTGGTTCGCTTGTATTCATCGGCTCCATTGCGGGCCTTGCCGCGCTCGGAACGCCGCTTACCTATGGCACGTCGAAAGCGGCGGTGGGGCATCTGAGCGGTGAATTGGCGAAACTCGCCGGCGCAAACGGCGTGCGCGTCAACACCATCGCACCGGGCAACATCGTCTTTCCGGGGGGCGACTGGGAAAAGCGTTCCACCGGCGAACGTGCAGACGCGTGGAAGCGCTGGATCGCAAGGGAAGTCCCGATGAAGCGGTTCGGCACACCGGAGGAGATCGGCGCGGTTGCGGCGTTTCTCTTGAGCCCGCAAGCAAGTTTCGTGACGGGCACCGTCATTCCGGTGGATGGCGGCCAAACGCGCTGAATGCGCAGAAGGAGCGGACATGAAGGCCACGACGCTGCCCGAAGAAGCCGCCAGCCAGCGCGACATCGAAACGAAACTCACTTCGTCGCGCTACAAATCCTATTTCCTGTTCATCTTCGTCACGATGACAGGCTTTGCCTATATGGACCGCGTGCTGATGAACACGTTGGGCCAGGCCATCAAGGTCGATCTCGATCTCAGCGATACGCAATTGGGCATGCTGGGCGGTCTCTCGATCGCCGTCTTTTACGCGCTTTTCGCCCTGCCGAGCGCGCGCCTCGCCGAACGCTACAAGCGCACCTACATCGTGGCGGCTGCCGTCGTCATCTGGTCCGTCATGACGACGCTCTGTGGCGTGGCACAGAATTTCTGGCAGTTGCTGGGCGCACGCCTCGGAGTGGGCATCGGCGAAACCGGTGCGCTCGCCACCCAGTCGCTCGTCTCGGACATGTTTCCGCCCAACAAGCGCGCCTCCGCGCTCGGCATCCTCAATCTCGGCGTCACCATCGGCCTTCTCTTCGGCGCCATCGCCAGCGGTCTGCTTGTGCAGACGTTGGGCTGGCGCGCGGCGTTCTTCATTCTCGGTTTGCCGGGACTGCTTTTGGCGCTTGCCATCGCGCTGACGGTTGAGGAACCACCGCGCGGCTTCTCGGATGGCGGAACGGCCGACGAAACACCGCCGCCGTTCGTGTCCGTGTTGAAACTCGCCTTCTCCAAGCCTTCCTTCGTCCACATCCTGATCGGCGCCACCATCGTTGCGACCGTCGGGGCCGGCGTGCTGCAATTCATGCATCCTTTTTTCGTGCGACGCTTCCACCTCAACTATGCCGAAGCCGCCGCGATGTTCGGCGCCATCAACGGCATCACCACCGGCGTCGGCTTTCTCGCCGGAGGCTTTCTGACGGATTGGCTGACGAAGCGGAGCAAGCGGTACTACGGCATAGTGCCGGCCTGCGGTCTGCTGATCGCACTGCCGTTCTTCCTCGCAGGCTTTCTGCAGACGGATTGGCGCATCGCTCTGCCGCTTCTCGCCATTCCGGGCATGTTCTCCGCAACCTATTTCGCACCCACCTATGCGGTGGCCCACAACATCGTCACGCCGCGCATGCGCGCTTCGATAACCGCGATCGTCAGCCTCGGATCCGGCCTCACGTCGCTTGCCATCGGCCCTGTGCTAGCCGGATACATCAGCGACAAATCCGCCGCCGCCTATTTCCCCGGCAATTTTGCCGTGGAATGCCCCGGCGGCCATGCCGCAGCGGGATTGAGCGTGAAGATCGGAGAAGCATGCGAAACAGCCTCGGCGCTTGGCGCACGAAACGCACTCGTCGGGCTCGTTCTGCTGCTCGCCTGGGCGGCGCTGCACTACTATTTGGCCTCGCGGACTGTGGCGCGCGACATGGCGTGACAAACTGGGATCGATTTCGCGTCCCGGTACATGAAATATTTGCTTGGGGGAGCGATCCGCCGCCTGCGCCTTTGAAATAAGATTGCCGAATAAAATTTCGCCGCCCACCTGTCCGTCCGCGCCCCATCTTCGTCGCACTGGATGTAGTCTGAACATCCACCCTCCCACAGGCAGGAAAGCTTACGGGGGAATGAGCGACACATCGGATACCAGCCGTGAAGACGTCACGCCGCGCGCCCGCGAAGCCGGCCGCATGAGCGCGCCCGATCTGCGCGACTGGTTTCTCGCGAATGTGTTGCCGCTGGAGGCGAGCTTGGTGCGGTTTCTGCGCCGGAATTGGCGCAACGACAGCGATATCCCGGACCTGCTGCACGAAACCTATGTGCGGGTCTACGATGCAGCGCAGCGCGAACTCCCCGACAATGCGAAGGCCTTCGCCTTTGCCACCGCGCAGAACCTCCTCACCGATCTCGTCCGCCGCGAAAAGGTCGTGCCCATCGAGGCGGCATCCGAACTCGATGCCCTCGACGTGGCGCTCGATGAACCCGGTCCGGACCGCAAGACGATCGCGCGCGACGAACTGCGCCGCCTGCAACTTGCGCTCGACAACCTGCCGCCCCGGGCGCGCGAGGCCATCGTGCTGCGCCAGGTCGAAGGGCTGACGCGGCGCGAAGTCGCCCAGCGCATGCAGATCACCGAACGCACCGTCAAATGGCACCTGACGGAGGGGCTGCGTGCGCTCGCAAAGGCGCTTTACGGCGATGTGCGGGGCCCGCAATGAGCGATCGCTCCACCCATTTGGGTCTTGCGGACTCCGAAGCCATCTCGGCACGCGCAGCCGAACTCATCGTCGAACAGCAGACGGGCGAATGGGGCGCATCCGATGAAGCCGCCCTCGCGGCGTGGCTCGCGGAATCATCGGCCCATCGCATCGCCTACTGGAAACTGGAAGCCGCCTGGGATCGCACCAAGCGCGTCGCCGCATTGAAGCCCGTGCGCCGCGGCGCGCGCCTGGCGGAAATGGGCCGCCGTGTGTGGCCGGTGTTGTCGCGCACGGCCGCCGCCTTCGCGCTTGTCTGCGCGGGCGGGGCGGCCGCGTTTTACTATTCGCATCGCCCGCCGCAGGAACAGACCTATGCCACGACGGTCGGCGGGCACGAAACGCTCGCGCTCGACGATGGCTCGCGCATCGAACTCAACACTGACACGTCCATCCGCATCGCCATGACGGGCAAAAGCCGCAAGGTCTGGCTTGACCGCGGTGAGGCCTATTTCGATGTTCGTCACGACGCGGCGCGCCCCTTTGTCGTGGTGGCGGGCAATGCGCGCGTCACCGACCTGGGCACCAAATTCACCGTGCGCCGCGAAGAAAGGCGCCTCAACGTCTCGCTGATCGAAGGCCGCGCCGAACTTGAAAACGGAGAAGTGGGCGACAACGCCCGTTCCGCCGTGTTGAAACCGGGCGATGTTGCGGTGGCCACGCGCGACACGGTGGCCGTTACGCGCAAGCGCGATCAGGTGTTGAAGGACGCGCTTGGCTGGCGCCGCGGCGTGCTGGTGTTCGAAGACACCGAGCTTTCGGCGGCAGCGCAGGAATTCAACCGCTACAACCGCAAGAAAGTAATCGTGGCCGACACGCACACCGCGCACTTGCGCATCGGCGGCACGTTCCCGTCGACGAATGTGGATGCGTTCGCCGATGCGGCGGAAGCCATTCTCGGATTGCATGTGCGCTATCGGGGCAACGACATCGTGATCTCGCGGTAAGACGCGGGGATTGATTTCAGCAGGGGGGATTATGAAAAACCTGTCCATCTTCAAGGCCATGCTCACCGCAACGGTGTTCGCAGCCGCGCCTGCATTGGCTGAAGACTTCAACATACCGGCCGGAGATCTCGGTAAGGCGTTGAATGCCTATGCGGTGCAAAGCGGCGTGATGCTGATCGTCTCTTCCGATCAGATCCGCAACGCGCACACATCGGGCTTGAAGGGCGTTCTTCCGCCCGATGAAGCGTTGAGCCGCCTTCTGAAGGGTACCGGCTTCGTCACCCGCCGCGCACCTTCCGGCGCCATCGGCATCGTGCCCGGACCGTCGTCGTCAGATGCGGCGGACAATATTCTGCCGATGCAGCTTGCTCAGGCCACGCCCTCGCGTGCAGCTGTCGAAACGGTGACGGTTACTTCTTCGAAGCTCGGCGGCGCGGATGTGCAGAGCATCCCGATTGCGATCACCGCGCTGTCTCAGGAACAACTCACCGCCACGCAGACAAACGGCGGCCCCGATCTTGTGAAGCAAGTTCCGAACCTGACCTTCACCAAGACGAATTTCACGGGATACAGCATCCAGATCCGCGGCATCGGCACACAGGCGATCTCTGTCACCACGGATCCGGCGGTGGCCGTCGCCTTCAATGACCAGCCCTTTATCCGCAATCACTTCTTCGAACAGGAATTTTACGATGTAGCGCAGGTCGAAGTGCTGCGCGGCCCGCAAGGCACGCTCTATGGCCGCAACGCCACGGCGGGCGTGGTGAACCTCACCAGCGCAAAACCCAGCGACCAGTTCGAAGCGATGGTGAGCGGCGAACTCGGCAATTATCACCAACGCCGTTTCGAAGGGATGCTCAATCTTCCCATCGTCGACGACCGTCTCGACATCCGCTTTGCCGGCGAATGGACGAAGCGCCAGGGCTATTCTTTCAACGCGCTCGACAACGAACGCATCGACGGCCGCGATCTGTGGTCGGGCCGCGTCACCATCGGACTCAAGCCGTTCGAGGGCCTGCAGACCTACCTCGTCTGGGAACATTTCTCCGAAAACGACGATCGCATGCGCACGGCCAAGCAATTGTGCCATCGCCAGCCGGTTCTGGATATTTTCGGCGGCGATGCGGCAGCGACCAATCCGTTTGGCGCCAGCACGGATGTCTTCAATCCCGCGAATTATGGCAGCCAGGGTTGCCAGATGAGTTCGCTTTATTCGGCCGAAGCCTTTGAAGTACCAAACGGCTTCTCGCTACCTTATTATTTCGCGGCCAGCGCTGTTGGCGCCCCTGTCACGCTCAATGATCCCTACATCAGCAGAACGCAGTCTCGCAATTTGCGCGTGATAGAGACGGCTTTCGATCCCGTCTATCGCGTGAAGAACGACATCGTCGAACTGAACGCCGACTATTCTGTCAGCCAAGCCTTGACGCTCACATCGCAAACGGCATTCAACCACGACTTCCTGTGGTCCATGGAAGATTACAATCGCTTCAACACAGCGCCCGGCGCTTTCGCGGCGACGGCGGCGGAGGACGGCAGAGTTACCCCTGATGGTGGCTCAGCATGCAATCAATACGGTTGCATCCCAACAGGCATTTTTTGCGATCCCCAAATCGGATGCAGCAACAGACTCGTCCTGGAGGATTTGTCTGCCGAGCACGCCTGGCAGCTGAGTCAGGAATTTCGGTTGGCGTCCAATTTCAGCGGCCCGTTCAACTTCAGCGCTGGCGGAAACTATCTGCACTATGAAACCGACGAAGATTATTACGTCTTCATCAATTCACTGACTGCGGCGGCGGCATCGATCGGTAGCGCGGGCTGTGGATCTGGCTACGGCTGTACAACATATGTTCCGGGTATTACCGACAACTCTTCGTGCCTCTTCAAGGGCTATATTATGCCTGTGCCTTCTGACAGTCACGGAACAGGCGCTTGCGCTTATATCGATCCCAATCCCGTCACCGAACTCGATGGCAACGGCCACAACTATTTCCGCAGCCAGAATCCCTACATCCTCAATTCCTATGCCGCGTTCGGTGAGGCGTATTACAACATTCTTTCCGACCTGAAGCTCATCGCAGGTCTGCGCTGGACAGAAGATCGCAAGCATTTCACCGAAATCCCGAGTGAACTTCTCGTTGAAGGCTGGGGTTATCCTTCGACCGGCACGGTCGATCAGACATGGGATCAATTCACAGGTCGTGCTGCCGTCAATTGGACGCCCAAGCTCGATTTTACCGATCAAACCCTCGTCTATGGGTCCTATGCACACGGCTATAAGGCCGGTGGTGCCAATCCGCCCGGCGCCGCGCTTCTTTGTTACAATTGTGGACCCGACACAGGCACGGTCAATCTGCCGATCCATCCGCTTACTTTCAAACCGGAATTCATCGATGCGTTCGAAGTAGGAAGCAAAAATACTTTGCTGGACGGAGCGCTTACGTTGAACGTCAGCGCATTCTATTACAACTACGAGAACTATCAGATTTCCGAGATCGTCGACCGCACGT
>CAZTCU010000147.1:0-7046 GCA_964612235.1 uncultured Rhizobium sp. | reverse complement strand
TAACCTCATGCGCAGGCATTTTTCACTCCCGTATTGCCTGGGCGAAGTTTGCGAGACGCTTACAGAAAGGAATTGATCAATATCAAACAAGGGCTGCGTCAGAAATGCTCAACGGGGCGAAGGCGGGTGACGCCATGATCGGCCACCAGCCGGATGCGTGAGGCATGTACACAAAATCGCGCCGAGGCTTATGCTGATGCTGAGATAGAGCGGCGTTCATGAAGGGCGCGAAATGCGCCCGTCTACGATAGTGATGATGCGATCCGCTTGAGCGGCGAATTGCGGATCGTGGGTGACCACTACGACCGTGCGTCCATGCTCGCGCGCGAGCCCCTTTAGAATGCCTTGAACGATAGCGCTCGACTTGGTGTCGAGATTTCCGGTCGGCTCGTCGGCCAGGATAATGGCGGGATTGTTCCCCAACGCGCGCGCGATAGCGACTCTTTGGCTTTGTCCCCCGGAAAGCTGTTTGGGAAGTTTGTGGCGCTCCTGTTTCAAACCTAACGTTTCCAGGATCTCCGTTGCGCGGCGGACAATTTCCGTGTCGTCCAGCTTTCCCAAGCGACGCATGGGAAGCGCCACATTTTCCACCGTCGAAAACTCCGGAAGCAGGAAATGAGACTGGAACACAAAGCCCATATGTTCCAGCCGAGCGCGCGCGAGTTGATCCTCGCCGGAGTGGCTCATGTCCTCACCGTTGAGACGGACCGCGCCGCTAGTTGGAAGGTCGAGAAGTCCAAGCAAATAGAGCAAGGACGATTTGCCTGAGCCCGACGGCCCGTTGATCGCAACGAACTCGCCTTTCTGGATTTGCAGCGACACATCCTCGACCAGTGTTACGACAACTTCGCCCGGCAATCTGCGGGTGAGGTGCTCGGCTTCCAGTACCGCCGTCATGTCCCGCCTCGCAGAATATCCACCGGGCGAAGCCTTGCGGCTTTTCTTGCTGGCAAAAACGCCGCCAATACGGCAGCGAATAAAGCAAAGCCGCCGGCGATCGCGAATTGCTGCCAGCTCCAGTCGATCGGAAGCCGGACCACGTCGGAGCTGCCGGGCAGTTTGAATTCCAGACCGCCGAGGCTAGCCATCATAAGCGACCCCAACGGCAGGCCCATCAGATTGCCCAGCGTGCCCAGAATAACGCCCTGCAGAAGAAATATCCATTCGATGTCGCGGGCGCGGAAGCCGATGGATTTCAAGATCGCCACGTCGCGCCGCTTTTCGAGAACGACGGTGGAAATGACGTTGTAGATTCCGAAAGCCGCCACAATGAGCACCGCACTGACCACCGTGTACATGATGATATTGCGGATCATCAAAGTGTTCATAATATCTTCCGACGCCTCTTGCCACGAGACCGATTTGTAGCCGAAGCGTTGCTCAATCCGCGCCGCTTCGTCGCGAGCGACATAGGGATCGTTTGCCTTCACTATAATGCTGTTGACGCGATTGGCACGATCCATCAGCGCCTGAACACGTTTGCGTTGGACGAACGCCTGGCTGCTGTCGACGTTCAATCGGCCGGTATGGAACAGGCCGACGATCTTGAACGTGCGCGTCTGATTGGCGGTGCCGGTAACGCTGATATTCTCGTTCCGTTCAAGCGACAGATCGTGCGCCAGTTGATCGCCGATGATGATTCCATCCTGATTGGAGTTCAAATCTTCGAGAGTGCCTGCCACCATGTAGTTTTCGATGGTCGAGACTCCCGTATATTCGGAAGGAACAATTCCGTTGAGGGTGACGGCAACATCGCGTCCCGCGAAATTGATGAGCGCCTGGCCGGTAAGAACGGCCGAAGCACGCAAACCCGGACGCGCGCGGATGGCGTCCAATATTCTCGCATAGCCGCGGATGCCGCGCGTCTCGGTTTCCGGCTTTACCCGTCGGATTGCGATGACTGCGTTGGGATAGGCCTGCGCCACCGGCTGAGCGGTGGGGTTGCGATAGGTATCTTGCAGCGTGATGTGAGGAGAATTGTCGACCAGACGCCTGATAAAATCGGCTTCGGATCCCTGCATCATCGCCGAGATTGCGAGAAAGAAGCCCACACCCAGCACGATGCCCATTAGCGATACGAGACTCTGCCGTTTTCGAGCCAGAAGATGGCGCATAGCGACGCTGACGAGCAGCGGGGTCATTGTCCGACCAGCCGCGTATCTACGCGCGCGCCTTCGATTGGTCGTTCTGGTGGATTGAGCAGGATGGCATCGCCCGACGCTATGCCGCGGATGATCTCGACACTGTCTGTGTCTTTCGCGCCGGGAACAACGGGAGTTGCGCGAAGCCGCCCATCGACCACCCGCCAAACCGTCGTTCCCTTAATGGCAGTGGACGGAACAAGGAGTGCGTGCGCGGCCCGGCGGATCACGATATTCGCTTCTGTCGTCATCCCGATCATCAGCGGTGTATCCGGCGGCAGCGCAATTCGCACGCGATAACTGCGTGCAATGGGATCGCCTTTGGGCGTGATCGCTTGCACGATGCCCCGCATCACGCGGCCGGGAACGGCGTCTGCGCGCAGGAGCACGGGCTGGCCCGCACGAACGCGCGAAATATCTTCCTCGTCGACTTCGGCCGAAACACGTAGTGCCGAGTGCACGGCCAGCCAGAACACCGGCTGGTTGACGGGAACAAGCTCGCCGATTTCACCGTCACGCTTGATCACCACGCCAGCGGATGGGGCAACGAGCTTCATGAAATCCTGTTGGTTGCGCGCCCGCTCGGTATTGGCCCGCGCGGCAAGCCAATCCGATCTCGCGCGGTCGACCACTGCTTTCGCGATGGCGCCCTGTGACAGCATTGCCATGTCGCGGCGATAGTCTTCGCGGGTGAATTGTTCCTGTGCTTCGACCGCGCGAAGGGAATTGAGTAGATCCTGATCTTCCAAACGGCCGAGTATTTCTCCCTTCTTAACCTGCGCGCCCTCATCGACATTCAGGACCACTAATCGCGCGGTCGTGCGCGCAGCAATCGGCATCATCACGGTGGGCTCGACCGTTCCCGTGGCATAGACCGCTTCAACGGCCTCGCCCACGCGCGGGTGAACGACATCCAGCGTCTGGCCGATGAAGGTGCGAAGAGTGAAAAAGCCCGCAATGGCGAGTACAGCCACGATGACTGCGGCGATGAAATAGGATCTCTTCCGCATGAAGCAGGCCTAGGTTCTGCCAGCGCAATCTATGGAAAACCGGACTTGATGCATTGATTTTGATCATCAAGTGCACCGCGGAACCCAGAAAGGTTGAGCCGCATCGACAAGACTCTGACCGGTGTCATCGCTCGACGAAAGGCAACGGATTTCGGGCCTGATGCCATGCCGGCGAAAATTCACCGCGATCCGCTGCGTCAGCCATGACCGCCAACTTCGCCCACAAGCGGCACGAGAATGCTCTTGATCATGGCACCACCATCACCGGACAGGGTGCAAGGCTAACAACCTTTTGAGAAACGCTGCCAAGAAGAAGGCCCTCGAGCCGCCCGCGGCCACGCCTGCCGATGACAAGTGCATATGGCTGCAAGCGCTTTGCCAATTCCACGATCTGCTCCGCCGGATCACCCACTTCTCGAATGGTTTCGACGCCCAACGGACAGCACTTTTCCGTCAGAGCGCGGGCACGAGCGAGCCTGAACTCACAATCGGCATCGAGCACCTCACGCACCGTGGCATGTTCGAGTTCCGCGAATTTCCGCAACGCCTCGCTCGGAATCGAGTTGTCGACAGTCATGATGGTGAGCCCTTTGCCAAAAGCCGAAGCGAGTTCCGAAGCATGCGCTACGGCTCGTTCGGCAGGCTCTGATCCATCCGTTGCGACCAAGACTTTGTCGTGAGCCATATTTCACACAATCCACGATTTCCGTCTTTTTTCTATTGCACAACCTGTTGTTCCACCTTGACTTACATCAAGTGAAAATTTGGCTGGCGCGCCCCACTTAGCCATCGCGACGACAGCCTCTGAATGTCGATCCAGGCATCAGCTTTGTGGGGGTTGACCTAGATCAACGTCGCGGCCGGCTAGGCTGTCAAAATAAAATAGGCTTTGGAGAAACGTATCATGTTCGACAAGACTTTACGCCAGGACGTGTTGGATGAACTCGACTTCGATCCAAGCTTGGATTCCACAAATATCGGAGTCACCGTTCATGACGGCGTTGCGACGTTGAGCGGCTTTGTATCGAGCTATGCGCAGAAGTTGGCCGCCGTAAGCGCGACACGTCGCGTAAAGGGAGTGCAGGCGATCGCGGATGAGATTGTCGTGCGCCATCCTGAGGACAAGAAAACCTCCGACGATCAGATCGCCAAACGTGCGCTGGACATTCTCAAATGGGACGTGCTCGTGCCGCCGGGTGCGATAGATGTCACTGTGCGCAATGGCATGGTGACGCTATCGGGTGAAGTCAGATGGCACTATCAGCGCAGTTCTGCGGAAAGCGATGTGCGAAAATTGTCTGGCGTGCAGGCAGTCCTGAACAACATTGCGATCAAGCCCCAACCCATCGCGGCAAACGTTCGTGACAAGATCGAAAGCGCTCTCAGGCGGAGCGCGGAGATTGAGGCCAAAGAAATCAAAGTGAGGGTTGCCGAAGGGGGAGAGGTCTATCTCGACGGCCGGGTGCATAGTTTGAAGGAAAGCATGGCGGCCGCCAACGCGGCGTGGGCTGCTCCTGGTGTTGCCCAAGTCCATAATCGGCTGGTTGTTGCGTGATCATGCCGCGTGGCGATGAGAGTGCACAGGTCCGCGTTCGTCTTCGCAGAATAGCACATGCGATTGGTATCGGGTTCGCTATATTCACGTGTCTGGCGGTCTTTATCGTGATCGGCGACGCCGATCTCGTCTTTGCCTTGATGGGGGCAG
This sequence comes from uncultured Rhizobium sp., assembly GCA_964612235.1. Taxonomy (GTDB): domain Bacteria; phylum Pseudomonadota; class Alphaproteobacteria; order Micropepsales; family Micropepsaceae; genus Rhizomicrobium. Next base: position 2,190 of record CAZTCU010000147.1, on the reverse strand, counting down.
CCGTACTAAGCGCGGGTATCTGGCTCGCTGCGCTTTGGTATGTCGAACACAACCAACGAGCGCGGTGACTTGAAATCTGCAAACGCCGGATAGAGCGGAAATTCAAGCAAAACGCTGGAAAGCGGCTTCGACAATGGGGCGCTGCCCTTTGACGATTTTCGTCACGGCATCGCGATAGCCAAACCAGTCACCCTTGTCGACTTCGGGAAAACTTTTCGTCTTGCCGGATTTGGGAGGCCAGACCAGCGAAAACACGTTGCTCGTCAGGCGCGCGGGATCGCAATCACCCTCGTGGGCCCACACCATGATGTGTTTGCCGCTCGACTGTTTGAATGTCCCCAGATCGTGAAACGGCGGGTCGATCGAAAAGCCCGTTTCTTCGAAAAATTCTCGTCGCGCGGCTGAAAGGGGATCTTCGCTTGGAGACACCAGCCCTTTGGGCACCGACCATGCACCTTCGTCTCTTTTCGCCCAGAACGGGCCGCCGGGATGCACCAGAAAGATCTGCATTTCTCCGGCGAGCTTCCGGAATAGCAGGATACCGGCGCTTTTTGCGGGCAAGGACGTCTCCGCAACACCATCGCGGAACTATCATTGAAGAATTGAGCAAAATCAACAAGTCCACTCGCCGAATGCCCGAAGATGAAATGCGGGCTTTGGGAGCTCAGGCATGGAAGTCATTGAGGCCATTCACCAGAGACGGGCGGTGCGTGACTTCACAGGCACTGTAGTCGCTCCTGACGCCATCGAATTCATAATTTCTGCGGCAATTCAGGCTCCCAGCGCTGTCAATCTGCAGCCCTGGCTGTTCACTGTGGTTCGGGATCGGCGCGTGCTGGATTTGATTTCACATGAATCAAAGAAACATATGCTGCTCGGCATCGAAGCGGGAACTGTTCCATCCGCGTTGCGCGAACATCTAACCAATCCCGATTTCCACATATTCTATAACGCGCCCGTTCTCGTTCTCATCTCCGCGCTAAAGTCCGATGCCTGGGCGGTGGAGGACGCCAGCCTCGCAGCAGAAAACCTGATGCTCGCTGCATGCGCGAAATCACTTGGCACATGCTGGATCGGATTTGCACAACGTTGGCTGGAAACAGAAGAAGGAAGACGGTGTATCGCTCTGCCCGAAGAGTACAGGCCCGTTGCGCCGATCATTGTCGGCCATCCTCGCGGCGAGGTTCCGCCGGTCGCGCGCAAATCTGCGAATATTCGCTGGATCGGCTAAGCAATGGCGAAAGAGAAGCGGGATGATGGGAACAAGATTTGGTCGTGGGGCTCGGTGGGCTTCGTGGTCGGGGCGGGCCTTGTGTGGTTCATTCTGTTTGGCTTTTTTCAGAACATCAATCCTGCGCGAACGGAGATTCCGTATAGCCAATTCCAGGAGTGGCTGAAAAAGGGCTCCATGTCGGACGTGGTCGTTGGACAGACGACGATCAGCGGAACATATAAGCCGCCGGGGAAGAATACCGCGCCCAAGCCATTTGCGACCATCAGGGTCGATTCACAAATCGCCGATGTTCTCGCAAAGCGGCACATCCCGTTTTCGGGGCAACCTGAGCCCGGGCTTCTTCAGAACTTGGCCTCGTGGATGATGCCCACCGTCTTGCTGATACTGGCTTGGGTGTTTCTGCTCAGACCGATGAGTGGTGCGAGTAGCGGCCTTCTGCCGATCGGGCGTAGTCGCGCCAAGGTGTATGCGGAGACCGGCGTCAAAATCACTTTTGCCGACGTCGCAGGGGTTGACGAGGCAAAGCAGGAACTCGCTGAGGTCGTCGGCTTTCTCAAAGATCCAGGTTTTTACGGCCGCCTGGGCGCGCGCATTCCGAAGGGCGTGTTGCTGGTGGGCCCACCGGGGACAGGCAAGACCTTGCTGGCACGGGCCGTCGCGGGCGAGGCCCATGTCCCCTTCCTATCCATCACCGGCTCGGAATTCGTTGAAATGTTCGTTGGTGTCGGGGCCGCGCGCGTGCGCGATCTTTTCCAGCAAGCAAGGGCTCAAGCGCCCGCTATTGTCTTTATCGATGAATTGGATGCGCTTGGCCGTGCCCGGGGGATCGATATGCCGACGGGTGGGCATGAAGAGAAGGAACAAACGCTCAACCAGCTGCTCGCGGAAATGGATGGCTTCGACCCGAGCGTCGGGATCATCGTTCTGGCGGCAACCAACAGGCCGGAGATTCTCGA
>CAZTCU010000146.1:5888-7087 GCA_964612235.1 uncultured Rhizobium sp. | reverse complement strand
CGCGGGGAGGTCGGCGTCGTGCATCGGCACGACGACGGGTGGGGGCCTTCACGCACGGTATTCGTTGCGCGTCCCCCCACCCGCCACGCTTGCGCGTGTCGACCGCCCCGCGTAGGGGGCGGTAAGATAAAGGCTGCCCCACAGGAGGCGCGAACCATGCCGAAATTCGAAGGCTTCCCGAAAGACTTCTACGCATTCTTCCGCGAACTAAAACAGCACAACGAACGCGAATGGTTCGAAGACAACAAGCAGCGCTTCCGCGATCATGTGCAGATGCCGATGAGCGCCTTCATCGAAGCGATGGCGCCGGAGCTGAAGAAAATCTCCAAACATTTCGTCGCCGATCCGCGCCCGAACGGCGGCTCGATGTTCCGCATCTATCGCGACGTGCGCTTCGCCAAGGACAAGCGCCCCTATAAGGAACATGCCGCCTGCCATTTCCGCCACGTCACGGCGAAGGATGCGCACGCGCCGGGCTTCTACATGCACTTCGCGCCCGACGAGGTTCTGTTCGGCGGCGGATCGTGGATGCCGCCTTCGGATTCGCTGGCGCAAATCCGCGAAACCATCGCCGCCAAACCCGCGCTCTGGACGAAGGTGAAATCCGACAAGGCCTTCGCCAGAACCTTCGACGGCATTCAGGGCGACGCACTCTCGCGCCCGCCGCGCGGCTTCGCGCCGGACCATCCCCAGATCGAAGATATAAAGAAGAAAAGCTTCTTCGCGCTGCGCGAAGCGGACACCAAACTCACCCAGCATCCCAAGCTCGTGGGCGAAGTCGCCGACACGTTCAAGGCCGCGAGCCCGTTGATGAAATTCATCTGCAACGCGCTGGCGGTGCCGTATTAATTCCAAAACAAACCCTCCCCTTGAGGGCGGCGAAAAATGCAAAGCATCAATGGGAGGGGTTTAGTTTACGTCAGACGGATGCGAATGAAATATAACTAACGCCGATTAACCACACGCCCGTTTCAACGCTTCCGTAACGCACAGCGCGTTATCCCATCCCATGTGGTTTGGGGTTCAATGCGTTGGCCGAGATCGTTCCCTATCGACGCCCGTCCAAAACACGGCGCAAAACGCATGCGTTGTTTGCGCGGTGGAGCTATCTGCCGTGGCAACCGCTTGCGGTGCTCATGCTCGTCGCAACGACGTTCATCACGATCCAGTTCGTCAGCACCAGCACGCACCAGCTTTCC
>CAZTCU010000146.1:0-5788 GCA_964612235.1 uncultured Rhizobium sp. | reverse complement strand
ATGCCTCTTTGCAAAGGCTGGCCGCGCGTGAATTGCGTGATCGACGGCGATACCATCTGGTATCGGGGCGAGAAAATCCGCATCGCGGACATCAACGCGCCGGAAACGCACGATCCGCATTGCGCCTACGAAGCCGATCTCGGCCGGCGCGCGACCGACCGGATGATTTCTTTGTTGAATGCGGGTCCATTCGACATCGCGGCGACAGGCGATCGCGACGAAGACGTCTATGGCCGCAAATTGCGGATCGTCGAACGCAATGGCCGTTCGCTCGGCCAGATTCTGGTCAGCGAAGGCCTCGCGGAACGCTGGCAGGGTTATCGGCGCAACTGGTGCGCTTGATTCACTTCTTCGCCGCCACGCGCCAGATCGCATCCCCCGTGTCGTCCGCCACCAGCAGCGCGCCATCCGGCGCAACCACCACGCCCACCGGCCGCCCATACGCCGTGCCCTCTTTCGGCAGGAAACCGGTCAGGAAATCCTGCGGCGGCCCGCTTGGCAGGCCGTTCCTGAACGGCACGAACACGACCTTGTAACCGACATAAGGCGAACGGTTCCACGAGCCGTGTTCGCCGATGAACGCGCCGCCGCGATAGTGCTGCGGGAAGGCATCCGCCGTGTAGAACGCCAAACCCAGCGCCGCCACATGCGCGCCCAGCGCATAGTCCGGCGCCTTGGCTTTGGCCACCATGTCGGGCCGCTGCGGATCGACGCGAGCGTCGACATGCTTGCCCCAATAAGACCACGGCCAGCCATAGAAATCGCCGTCGCGCACGCGCGTGAGGAAATCGGGCACCAGATCGTCGCCCAGGAAATCGCGCTCGTTCGCCACCGTCCACAATTCTCCGGTCTGCGGTTCGTAAGCCAGCCCGTTCGGATTGCGGATGCCCGATGCATAAACGCGCAACGCCGAGCCATCCGGATTCATCTCCAGGATGTTGGCGCGATGCTTCTCGTTCTCCATGCCGTGTTCGCCGACATTGCTGCCCGAACCGACCGTGACATAGATCTTCCTGCCGTCCGCGCGCGCGAACAGGTTGCGCGTCCAGTGATTGTTGTAACCGCCGACCGGCAGCGAGAGAATCTTCTTTCCGCCCGCGATGCGGGTTTGCCCGTTGCGATAAGGATAGACGCGCACGCTGCCCGTATCGGCGACATAGAACTTGTCGCCCAACACCAGCATTCCGAACGGCCGGTCGAGATCGCGGTCCAGGAAAGCGTAGGTGTGGTCGACAACCCCGTCGCGATTGGAATCGCGCAACAGCGTGATCCGGTTGGGGCTCGGCCGGATGACGCCCGTGTGCCGCTCCAGGAAATAATGGATGCGGTCTTCCATCGATTTGGATGGCGTCTTGATGGTGCTCGATTGCGCCACCAGCACGTCCCCGTTGGGCAGCACATAGAGCCAGCGCGGATGTTCGAGCCCCGCATAGCGCGTGACGGCAAACCCCTTCGGCGCGTGTGGGGTCTTGCCCTTTGGCCATGTTTCGTGGGTCGCGAAGTGCAGCGACGGGAAAATGCCGGTATCGGGCGGGGAGATTCTGGGGTTCGGCCCGGTGCTGGAAGAGGGCGTCGAGCCGGAACCGCCCGCAAGCAGGCCAATGGCAAGCAGGCCTGCCATGCGAACAAAGTGTCGTGCCACGTTGATGTCCCTAGTATAATCGGCGCACTTGGGAATCCGAGACTAACCCGATGAGCGGCAACCCGACAGAGGAAGAACACGAAGCCGGCCGCGTGCGACGGCCGCATCCGCGCTGGCGCATCGTGCGCGACGTGGCGGTGCTGCAACTCAAGCTCTTGATCGGCAATGTCCACAATCTGCTTCTGATGCCGGTGTGCCTGTTCGCCGCCGCCCTCGACATCCTGTTCAAGAATCGCCGCGACGAGGCGCTGCTCTACAAGACGCTCGCCTGGGCGCGCCATTTCGAGGAGCGCATCGGCCTCTACAGCTCGCTGCACGAGGACCGGCACAACCCGCCGGAGAAATACAGCATCGACGCCCTGATCGCCCGCGTCGAGAACGCGATCAAGCACGACTACGAACGCGGCGGTACGACGGCGAGCATGAAAGCCGCCGCCGACAAGGCGCTGGATCGCGTTGCTGCGAAAACGGCGCTTATTCGCGCCAAACGCCAGCCGGATTCAAACGCGGAATAAGAAGCGCGGACTTTGCCGATACGTTCGATTTGCGGCTACCGGTTGGATGCAGGCCCGCGTGTCAGGCGGCTTTTCTGCGCCTTGCAAAGCCCAAACCGAAAAGACCTGCTCCAAGCAAAGTCAATGACGCAGGCTCTGGCGCTTTGGCCGTGACGATCAGCGAGCCGCTGTTGGCGGTCGCGTTCCACGTTTCGGCACTACAGACCCAAGTCCATACGTTATCGACCTTTTTTTGCGTGCAGTGCTTGGTGCCCGCATATGCGGTGATAATGGTGCCGGTGGGAAAATCGAAGAGCGTTGTAAATTGCGGATCGGTCGTCGCGCCGAAGGTAACCGAACCGAAATTCGCCGAATAAACGGCATAGCCGGTTGCCGTTGGCTGGACGTTCTGCGTCAGCGGCAAAAACGCTCCGATCGGATTGGTCGGCGAGGCCGCGATGCCGAGATAGACATCCAACTGTCCACTGCTCCAGGCGGTCGCGCTGACGAGCGAGAGATTGACCGGCAACGTCACGCCGGTATTCGTGCCGGTGACATTGACGGTTTCGGCGAATGCGCCCGCGACGCTGTTCGGAATGAGGACCACGAGGTCGAAATCATCCACGGTTCCGCTGTCCGGGCTCGCCCTGAAGCCGAAGTTCGGAGAAGAGTCCGATACCGGCGTTATCGATCCGTTGTCGGTGCAGGTTGGGGTTGGCGCCGTGCAGAACCCGTGCATCGCTCCTGCGACGGCATGAGACGGCAGAAGAGCGACGACCGTACCGACGCCGGCAATGATCGCCGGCGCAAAGAACTTTGAAACCTTACCCACGACACCCACTTTATCTAAAGCGTACAGTGGGATTTCCGCAAAGTTCGGGCCGTGGGGCAACAGAAGCCTAAAGATATGATTAATATGACATTATATTTGGTGTATTTGTAATCGATATTGTCAGTCAGGCCGCCACCGCCTTCATGCTCATCACATCGAGCATGAAGCTGCCATCCGCCTCGATGGCGAAATGTTTGGCGACGTCCTCGCTCATATCCTTCTGAAGCGCGCGAATGGCGTTGGCATAGACGGGCGGCGTCTGCATGCGCGCGATCCAGGTCGCGAAATCCAGATGTATCCTGCGTTCGGTCGCGGGCGCAGGCTCGAAGCCCGCCTCGCGCGCCATCTGCGTCCATTCGGCCACGGAATAATCGCGCACATGGCTCGGATCGCGCAGCATCTCGATGGTCTGGATGAAGGTATCGAGCAGCGGATTGGGCGGCGGCACCGCATCCATAAACATCGCGGCCGCCCCCTTCTTCGCCACGCGGCGGGCCTCGCGCAATCCGGCGCGGATATCGTGCCAGTGATGGGCGCTGAAGCGCGTGACGACGAAATCGAAACTCGCATCGGGGAACGGAAGCTTCTCCACCGTGCCCTGTTGCGTCTTCAAATTCGAAAGCCCGCGATTGCCCGCTTCCTGCGCCACCGCCGAAAGCATTTCCGCCGAAAGATCGTAAGCGACAATCTCGCCCACATGCGGCGCCAGCGCGAAACTCGCATGCCCGCCGCCGCAGCCGAGATCGAGCGCGCGCGCGAAACGGTTCGCGCTCGCGAATTCCGCAAGTTCTTTCAGATCCTCGCCTTGTGCATGCACCGCGCTTTGCACATAAGCCGCCGCGCGCGGACTGAACTGTTTGCTGACCAGATTGTGAACGGTGTTGCTCATCACTTCGCCAGATAGGCCTCCAACACGTTGACGGTGTTTTCCGCCAGCGCGTCGAGATTGTAACCGCCCTCGAACACGAACAAAGTGGGTTTACCTGTCTGTTTCAGCATGTCGCCCATGCGTTTGTAGTCTTCTGTCCGCAATTTGAAGCGGCAGATCGGATCGCCCTCGAACGTGTCGAGCCCCAGCGACACCAGCACCACATCCGGCCCGAACGCATTGACCCGCGCAATCGCGGCGCTCAACGCCTGTGAATACGCCACCCAATCCGTCTTGCGCGGCAACGGCATGTTGACGTTCGCATCTTCGCCCGCGCCTTCGCCGCGCTCATCCGCGAAACCCAAAAAGTGCGGATAGGCGAAAGAGGGATCGGCGTGGATCGAAACGAACAGCACGTCGGGACGGTTGTAGAAAATCGCCTGCGTGCCGTTGCCGTGATGATAGTCCACGTCGAGGATCGCAGGCCGCAATCCCTGATCGGCAAACCACTGCGCCGCGATGGCGACATTGTTGAGGTAGCAATAGCCGCCATAAAGATCGGCGCTCGCATGATGTCCCGGCGGACGGGCCAGCGCGAACGCGCTCTGTGCACCCTGCTGAATGGCCCGCGCCGCACTCAGCGCCACATTGGCGGCATTGCGCGCGGCTTCCCACGTCCCCTTCAAAATCGGCGTCGCCGTGTCGAACGTATAAGACCCAAGCCGCGCCTCGATATGCCCATGCAACTGCGTGCGAAGCCCGCGCGCGGGCCACGCCGACGGCACCGCCGCCGCATTGGGGTCGCGATAGCGCTTCACCCATTCGTCATGCGCTTCGGTGAGGAAGGAAACGAACTCCGCATCGTGGATGCGAACGAGCGGCGCATTGCCGAATTCGCTCGGCGGCAAAACCGGCCCCAGCTTGCGTTCCTCGATGCGTGCGCGCACGCGCTCGGCGCGTTCGGGAATCTCGACGGCAGGCGTCAGCTTGCCGCCTTCGAACTCCTGCTCGGGCGCATGTCCCAGATGCGCGGGCGAATAGTAAGTTTGCAAGCACGATCTCCGGGTTGCCGGATGAAGGATAGGCCGGGCAGCGGTCACCGCGAAAGGCGAAACTAACCCGCGCTAAGCAGGATCGCGCCAGTGGCAATTGCGCCCGCCGCCAACCAGCGCCGGAAGGTCATCCGCTCACCCAGGAAATGCATGGCAAGCCCCGTCCCGAACAGCACGCTGGTCTCGCGAAAGGCGGCCAACTGCGCCGTGGCCCCAAACCGGTAGGCCAGCATCGCCGAGCCATAGGTCGTGATCGAAAGAAAGCCCAGCAGCACGCCCAGCTTCCATTGCCGCCGCGCCTCGATCACCACCGCCCGCCCGCGAATACCAGGTGCTGTGACAAGCACACAGAACCCGTGCGCCACGAAGAACCACAATACATAAGTGAAAGGATCGCCGACCGATCGCACGCCCGATGCATCGATCAGCGTGTAGCACCCGATGGTGAGCCCGGTCGCCAGCGCAAATCCCAACCCCTTCGTTGCGCCTTCTGTCGCGCGATGCGAAAGCCCGATGGCAATCACGCCACCGCAAACAAACACAATGCCCAGCAATTCCACCGCCGGCGCGTGCTCGCCCAAAATGAAAATCGCGCCCAGCGCCGTGAACAACGGCCCCGTTCCGCGCGCCACCGGGTACACCGCAGAGAACGCCGCATTCTCGTAAGACAGCACGAGAAACAACTCGTAGATCGCATGCACGAACGCCGTGCCGACCAGAAACCAGATCGCGCGGCCGCTCGGCAGCGGCACGAAGAAAAGGGCAGGCGCCACGATGATCGCGGAGAACACCCCGATCAAAAGCCGCATCGCATATTTGTCGTCCGCCCGCTTCGTCAGAATGTTGACGACGGCGTGGACAACGGCGGAAAGCAGAATCAGGAAGAGGGCGAGCATGTGG
>CAZTCU010000145.1:0-7131 GCA_964612235.1 uncultured Rhizobium sp. | reverse complement strand
ATGTGCGGCCCGCGCGCTCCACCCATGGAGAGCCGGTGTGACGCTGCTCTATTTTGCCTGGATACGGCAAAAGGTGGGCGCGGCACAGGAAATCATGGAGCTTCCGCCCGGCATCAAAACGGTGCGCGATCTGGTTGACCATTTGCAAAAGCGCGGCGGCGGTTTTCTCGAAGCGTTCGGCGATACATCGCGGCTGCGTGCGGCGGTCAACCAGCAACACGTCAATTTCGATGCCGCAATTTCCGAGAACGATGAAGTGGCGTTCTTCCCGCCGGTGACCGGCGGATGAAACCGCATATCCGCATTCAGCAGGAAGATTTCGATCTCAACGACGAGATCGACGCGCTGACGGACGGACGAACCGATATCGGTGGCGTGGCAAGTTTCGTCGGTGTCGTGCGCGGCGATGACGACCTGCAATCGCTGACGCTCGAACATTATCCCGGCATGACGGAGCGCGAGATCGCAAGCCATGTCGAGGAAGCCGCCAAGCGCTGGCCCTTGCTGGGCGCGACGATCATCCATCGCGTGGGCACGCTGAAACCAGGCGAGCGGATCGTGCTGGTCGTCACAGCATCCTCGCATCGTGGCGCGGCGTTCGAAGCCTGCGAATTCCTGATGGACTATCTCAAGACCCGCGCGCCGTTCTGGAAACGCGAAGACCGGGGCGGCGAAGGCGCCTGGGTCGCCGCACGCGCATCGGACGATGAAGCCGCAAAACGCTGGAAATAGACCGATCTTGCGATTTATACAAATTCTGATATAAGGCAGATAGAAGTGAAGCGATTGGAGTTTCTAGGAGACTCGCTGGAACAGCTGCGGGGGTTTCCCGAAGGCGCACGGAAAGAAGCGGGTGTTCAGTTGCACAAGGTCCAACTGGGACTTGAGCCGAGCGACTGGAAGCCGATGACGACGGTAGGGTCTGGCGTTCGGGAAATACGCATACGTGATCAGGATGGAGCGTTTCGCGTCCTCTACGTCGCCCATATCGCTTCGGCACTTTATGTCTTGCATGCGTTTCAAAAGAAGACGCAGCAAACGGCAAAGCGGGATCTGGATCTGGCTGCATCGCGGTTGAGGCAAATTTTGGAGAAGTGACAATGAAGCGGCAGAGCTTCGACAATGTATGGGATGCACTTACCGACTCAGCAGAAGAGGCGGCAAGCATGACCATGCGCTCCAACCTGCTGATCGCCGTCGAACAGCGCGTGCGAAGTTGGAAAGTAACGCAGGCCGCCGCCGCCCATCGTCTGGGAATCACGCAGCCGCGCTTGAACGACCTGCTACAGGGCAAGATCGCGAAGTTCAGCCTCGATACGCTGGTTGATCTCGCCGCGAGAGCGGGTCTTTCCGTTCAGATCAAGATCGCAAAGGCCGCTTAACGCTTACAGCTTCACCGCCGACACTTCCTTGCGGGTATCTTCGCTGTAATCGCTCATCAGCGTTTCGGTGATCGTGCCCGGTGTGAAGCGGTAGGGGCCGATTTCCGAGACCGGTGTCACTTCGGCGGCACTGCCGGTGATGAAGCATTCGGTGAAATCGGCGAGTTCCTTCGGGTCGATATGACGTTCGACGACCGGGATCTGGCGGGCGCGCGCAAGCGCGATCACCGACTGACGGGTAATACCGTTCAGGAAGCAATCCGGTGTCGGCGTGTGCAGCTTGCCGTCCTTGACGAAGAACATGTTCGCGCCCGTCGCTTCCGCCACCAACCCGCGATAGTCGAGCATCATCGCGTCGGCGTAGCCTTTGGCTTCGGCCGCGTGCTTCGACATGGTGCAGATCATATAGAGGCCCGCGGCCTTCGCGTGGCACGGCGCGGTATCCGGCGCAGGGCGTTTCCAGTCCGCGATGTCGAGGCGGATTCCTTTGAGCTTTTCTTTGGGATCGAAATAGCTCGGCCATTGCCACAGCGCGATCGCGACATGGATCTTCGTCTGTTGGGCTGAGACCGCCATCATCTCGCTGCCGCGATAGGCGACGGGACGCATATAGCCGTCCACGATATCCTGGCGCTTGATCAGTTCTTTGCTCGCATTGTTGATCTCGTCCTCGGTGAACGGAATCTTCATGCCCATGATGCGCGCGGAGTTGAACAGGCGCGCGGTGTGATCTTCGAGATGATAGACGCGACCGTTATAGACACGCTGGCCCTCGAACACGCAGGAGGCATAGTGCAGCCCGTGGGTGAGTACGTGAGTCTTCGCGTCGCGCCAGGGCACGAATTTGCCGTCGAGCCAGATGAAGCCGTCGCGGTCGTCGAAGGGAATCACAGAAGGGGCTGCCATAACCAAATCCTCTACTCGCCCTGGAACTCTTGTTTCGGAGCCCGTCAGAGCCTAAATAAGTCAACATGACTGACGTAAAGCTGGGCGGAGCGCCGCCCGCCGCTTCGCCATTATACTTGCGCGACGAGGAGTTAAAGCAAGGCTTGGATTTGCTGTTCTTCGCCATGCAGAACGTTTGGGCGCAGGGATCGCCGCAACTGAATGACGCAGGGCTGGGCCGGGCGCACGCCCGTGCGCTTCATTTCATCGAGCGCCACCCGGGGCTGACGGTTGCGGATTTGCTTGGGCTTTTGAAGATCACCAAGCAGAGCCTCAACCGGGTGCTGAACGATCTGCTGGAAGCCGGCTATGTGGAGCGGCGTCCCTCGCCCACCGACCGGCGCATGCGTCAGTTGCGCCTCACGCATAAGGGCGAGGCGCTGGCCAAAACCCAGTGGGAGGCCCAGCGCCCACACTTGGTGCGTGCCTTCCGCGAAGCCGGCGCGGATGCCGTGGCCGGATTTCGCCGTGTGCTGACGGGGCTGGCTTCCGAAGAACGCCGCAAAGAGGCTGCACAATGAACGCCCCGTCGAGCGACGCTCACATTCTGGTCGTGGACGACGACGAACGCCTGCGCGCGCTTCTTCAGCGCTATCTCTCGCAGGCAGGTTTGCGCGTCAGCGTGGCGGCGGATGCCGCCGAAGCGCGCGCGCTGATGAAAAGCATCGCGTTCGATCTTCTGATCCTCGACGTGATGATGCCCGGCGAATCCGGCCTCGACTTCGCACAGGATCTGCGTTCGCGTTCGGCGGTGCCGATCCTGATGCTGACCGCGCAGGGCGACCCCGAACATCGCATTGCGGGACTGGAACGCGGCGCGGACGACTATCTCGCCAAACCGTTCGAGCCGCGCGAATTGCTGCTGCGTGTGGAGGGGCTGCTACGGCGCACCACCCCGGTTGCGCGCTCGGCGCACCGCGAAGTGCGCATGGGCGATGCCGTGTTCGATCCCGAGCGCGCCCAACTCCAGAAGAAGGGCAAGCCTATTCACCTCACCTCATCGGAAGCAGCGCTTCTGCGGCTGTTCGCGGCCAACGCGGGGCGCGCTTTCTCGCGCACCGATCTGTGCGTGCGGCTGGGCGTGGCGCTCGAACGCTCCATCGACGTGCAGGTGACACGTTTGCGGCGCAAGATCGAAGAAGATCCCAAGATGCCGCTCTATCTGCAGACGGTGCGCAATGTCGGATATGTCCTTGTCCCAGACCGGACGACGTAAACCGCGCTCCTTGAGCGTGCATCCATTCCGCGCGATGAAGCGGTTGCTGCCGCGCGGGCTGTTCTGGCGCTCGCTCATCATCATCGTGGCCCCGGTGGTGCTGCTGCAGGGCTTCATGTCCTACTTCTTTTTCGAGCGACATCTGGAAATCACCACCGAGCGCATGGCGACCGACGTCGCCGCCGACGTGGCGTTCCTGATCAACCTCGAAGACACCTCGCCCGCCGCCGACCGGCCGATCTTGCGCGGCAAGGCGCAGAAGATGCTGCGCTACAAAATCACCTTCAGTCCGGGCAAGACGTTGCCACCGCCCGCGCGCGGCTCGCAAAGCACCATCGAGGATGCGCTGGAACTCGTTATCGCACAGCAGATCGGCGAAAAGCGCCATTACGATGTGGGACGCATCGGCAGCGATCTCATCACCATCAATGTGGAGGTGCATGACGGCGTGCTCTCTCTCGTCGTGCCGCGCGACCGGGTGACGGTCTCAAGCCCGGATATCTTCATCCTCTGGATGTTCGGATCGTCGCTGGTGCTGATGGGCATCGCGGTGGTGTTCCTGCGCAACCAAGTGCGTCCCATCGAACGGCTGGCGCGCGCCGCCGAAAGTTTCGGCAAGGGGCGCGCGGTGCCCGATTTCAAGCCGTATGGTGCCGCGGAAGTGCGGCGCGCGGCGCAGGCCTTCATCACCATGCGCGAGCGCATCGAGCGCCATGTGCACCAGCGCACCGACATGCTGGCCGGCATCAGCCACGACCTGAAGACCCCGCTGACACGCATCAAACTGCAACTCGCCCTGATGGACGAAAATGCGGATGTGGCGGCGCTCCGGGAAGACATCGTCGACATGGAGCATATGCTCGATGAATATCTCCAATTCGCGCGCGGCGAGGGCGGCGAGGCCGCGGTTGCGACCGACATACGGCTTCTGTTGCGCGATGCGGCGGACGCGGCGCGCCGCGCGGAAGGGGCGGAGGCGGACAGCGTGGTGCTTGATGACGGCGAGCGCGTGGTGCTGACGGTCAAGCGCAACGCACTCAAGCGCTGTGTCACAAATCTGATCGACAACGCGCTGAAATACGGCCAGCACGCGCGGATCGCGCTGGAACGCAGCGCGAAATTCGTCGAAATGAATGTGGACGACGACGGCCCCGGAATCCCCGAAGCACGCCGCGAGGAAGCGTTCCGCCCGTTTCATCGCCTCGACGAAGGCCGCAACCTGCAGATCGGCGGTGTCGGCCTCGGGCTCGCCATCGCGCGCGACATTGCGCGTGCCCATGGTGGCGATCTGGTACTGAGCGATTCACCGCTGGGCGGGTTGCGCGCGACCCTGCGGCTGCCGGTTTAACGGCCCAATTCGCGCGCGCGTTTGCGGGCGGCATTCACTGCGCGCTGCATCAGTTTTCCCAAACCGTCGGCCGCCATCAAAACATTTAGAGCCGCTTCCGTCGTTCCGCCCGGGCTTGTCACATTGCGGCGCAATTCGGCGGGCGCGGCTTTCTCGGCATCGAGCAACGCTCCTGCCCCGCTCACCGTGCGCCGCGCCAGCTTTGCCGCCACGTCGCGCGGCAGACCTTCTGCGATGCCAGCTTCCGTCATCGCTTCGACGAGAAGGAAAACATAAGCCGGTCCCGAGCCCGATACGGCGGTTGCCGCGTCGATCAGTTCTTCCTTCTTCACCCAAACCGTTTCGCCCAGCGCGGACAGCAATCGTTCCGCCAACGCGCGGTCCTTTGCCGTCGTTTTGGGTGTTGCATAGATCGCCGTGATCCCGCGCCCGATCGCGCCCGGCGTGTTGGGCATGGAGCGCACCACACGCGCTTTCGGCCCCCAGGCTTTGGCAAGCGATTTCGTGGTCGTGCCCGCAGCGATGGAGATCATCGGCGCGCCGCTTTCGGCGATGGCGCGCAGACGCGGCGCTGCATCCTTCAACACTTGCGGTTTCAACGCGACGATGCAGGCGGCGATCTTCGCTTTTGGAATCTCGTTCACGTCGCCGAGCAACGTCACGCGATGCTTCTTTGCGAGCGCCTTCAATTCTGCGGACGGTTTGGGTTCGACGGCGATGACGGGAGCGATGCCGTTCGCGATCCAACCCTTGAGAAGCGCGCCGCCCATGCGGCCCGCGCCGATCAGAAGGATCGCGCCGCCCCTTACGCCTGGCCCTGGCACTCGAGGATCGCCGCGGCGATGGCGTCTTCCGCCGTTTTGCCGCCCCAGATCACGAACTGGAAGGCGGGATAATAATGTTCGCACGCCTCCACCGCGAGGTTGAGCAGCGCTTCGCATTGCGAGGCGCTCACCTTCGATTCCGGAAAGATCATCGCGTGACGGAACAGAAGCTGCCCGTCTTCCGGCCACAGGTCGAAATGACCGATCCACAGCCGCGCGTTCAGCAGCATGAGAAGCTCGGCCACGTCCTTGCGGCGGTCGTGTGCCACCCGCATCTCGAAAGCGCTCGACAGGTGCAGCGACTGAAGGTCGTCGCGCCATGTGAAGCTGAAATGGTGGTCGCACCATTTTCCGGCGACCGACAGATTCAATTCGTCGCGGCCGGCACGTTCGAATGGCCAGCCATTGTCTTCCACCGTCCGTTCGAGCAAGTCGATCGGATGGGGCGCGGAACTCATCTCTTCCTGGTGAACGACTGTCATCCCCGCGCTCCTCGACAGCAAAACGAAGCAGTTAAGGGTCAACCTGACACAAGATTTTGTGGTGGCACAAGAGTCCCGCTAACCACTTTTTGGGAGTGATCGGCCCCTCCACAGATTCTCTGAATCAAATGAATCACTTGAGGCGTTCTTCGAGTGCAGCGATGCGCGCCGCGAGTGCTTCGTTTTCGCTTCGCGCCTTCGCCGCCATCGCCTTCACGGCTTCGAACTCCTCGCGCGGCACGAAATCCATGTCGGCGACGAGCTTTTCGAGACGCTGGCGCATGAAGGTCTCCGCTTCGGTGCGAACGCTCTGGGCAGCACCCGCCGCGTCGGTGAAAAGCTTTGCCATGGAGTCGAGAAACGGGTTTTCGGTCTGCATCGGGGCCTCCGGTCAGCGACATATCGGGTGTGGACAAGGTTAAGACAATGCGTGTCCGCGCGTAACCTTGACGCGTCGAAACTTGACAGCCGGGGCCGAAGCAGCGCGATTTGCCCGCCATGGCGCTCGCCCTGATCCCCTATCCGGATTTCAACCCGGTCCTCCTCCATATCTATGGACCGTTCTCGATCCGCTGGTACGCGCTTTCCTATATCGCGGGGCTGGTGGCTGCCTGGTGGTATCTGGCGCGGGCCTCGCGCGAAGCGGGCCTGTGGAAGAACCCGCCATTCAACGGCAAACCGCCCGCCACAGCCGACCAGATCGGCGATTTCTTCGTCTGGGCGACCATCGGCGTCATCGTCGGCGGGCGGCTGGGCTTCGTCCTGATCTACGGCACCTTCTTCTGCGGCATCTGGGGCACCTCGCCCGCCTGCCACGGACTGCCCATGGCCTATCTCACCGATCCGATCGAGATCGTGGCGGCCTGGCGCGGCGGCATGTCCTTTCATGGCGGGCTGATCGGCGTCGCGGTGGCGCTGCTGCTCTATGCTCGCA
>CAZTCU010000144.1:0-7143 GCA_964612235.1 uncultured Rhizobium sp. | reverse complement strand
ACAACGCCCAGATGCGTTATTTTGTCGTGCATATTCACAAGCTTATGGAGCCCGAACAGATCAAACCGGGCAAGGCTTAGTGCTCGCGCCGCTGTAGGACGCCATGCTACACCCCCCGGCCATGACAGCCGGGACCGACGCTTCGATTCGCGCCGACCTTTCGCCTCGCGCGCCCGCGCGGGATGCGGTTCCCATGGGCAATCTCACCATCGTGCGGCGGCTGGTGGGCGGCTATCTCACCGGGCAATGGGGCACGCTTTCGCTGGCGGTCGCCTGCATGATGGTCACGGCGGGGATGACTGCCGCGCTTTCCTGGCTGCTGGACCCGGCAATCAAGCTGATCTTCCTCGACAAGCGCAGCGACATGCTGGCGGTGATACCGCTCGCCGTTCTCGGCGTGATCGTGATCCGCGCGGTGACGACCTTCATCCAGCAGGCATTGGTGGACACGGTGGGCGAACGCGCGGTCGCCGCCGTGCAGCGCGACCTGTTCGACAGCCTGGTGCATGGCGATCTTGCGGCGCTGAACGCGGTGCATTCGGGGCAGTTCGTTTCCAACTTCCTGTATGACGCGACCTTGATGCGCGATGCCATTGTGCGCGGCATTGCCGGATTGAGCCTTGAATTCCTTTCGCTGATCGCGCTGGCGGGCGTGATGGTCTATCAGGACTGGCGACTGGCGCTGATTTCGATTTTCGTTCTGCCCGGTGTTGCTTGGGTGACGCAAAAGATCGGTTCGTCGCTGCGGCGGTCGGCCTCGCGCGGGATGGCGGAGACGGCGGAGCTTTCGACGGCGCTTTCGGAAGCGCTGGACGGCAAGCGCATCGTCAAGGCGTATGGGCTGGAAGATCACGTCGCCGCACGCGCCAACGCGCGGATCGACGGGCGGCTGAAATATCTGGTGCGCGTGGCGCGCACACGGGCGGGCGCGGTGCCGGCGAGCGACCTGTTCGCGGGCGTGGTGATTGCGGGCACGATCTTCTATGCCGGCTATCAGGCGATGCATGGCGAGATCGGGATCAACCATTTCGCATCATTCCTGGCTGCGATGCTGCTGGCGCTTCAGCCGGTGCGCAACCTGACCCAGCTTTGGGCGACGGCCTCTTCCGGGCTTTCGGCGGCGGACCGGATTTTTGCCATCATCGACCAGAAGCCGCGTATCGTGGACCCGCCGGGGGCGCGCGCGCTTTCGGCAAAAAGCGGCGCGGTGAGATTCCGCAATGTCGGATTTTCCTACCGTTCGGATGCGGGCGCCCCTGCCATCGAGAACGTGACGCTGGATGCCGAGGCCGGAAAGAAGATCGCGCTGGTGGGGCCGTCGGGCGCGGGCAAATCGACATTGTTCAATCTGCTGTTGCGTTTCTATGACGCCGATACGGGGGCCATCGAGATCGACGGACAGGACATCGGTCAGGTCACGTTGAAATCGCTGCGGGAAACCATTGCACTCGTGACGCAGGAACCGATCCTGTTCGACGAGACCGTCGCGGAGAACATTTTGCTGGGACGGCGTGGGGCCTCGCAAAGCGAAATCGAGGATGCGGCGAAGGCGGCGGCGGCTCACGAATTCATCACGCAACTGCCCGAAGGTTATGCGACGCGCGTGGGCGAAGGCGGATTGCGACTTTCCGGCGGACAACGGCAGCGCATCGCGATTGCGCGCGCCATGCTGCGCAACGCCCCGATCCTTTTGCTAGACGAGGCCACTTCGTCGCTCGACTCGGAAAGCGAGCGGCAGGTGCAGGAGGCGCTTGCGCATCTGATGGCGGGACGCACGACCATCGTCATCGCGCATCGCCTCTCCACCGTTCTTGACGCGGACCGCATTTATGTTCTGGATCGCGGGCGAGTGGTCGAATCCGGCACGCATTCCGAACTGATGGCGCATGGCGGTCTTTATGCGCGGCTCTACCAGCACAACCTCGACGACGAAACGACATCCGTGAATTGAATGGACCGTATGACGCTTGGTCTTCGCGCCTATCGTTCCGCGACCGCCGTGCTCTCGCCGGCGGCGAAACTGCTGCTGCGCGAACGCGCGGCACGCGGCAAGGAAGATCTGGAGCGGCTGCACGAGCGGCTGGGCGAGTCGCGCCTCCGGCGGCCCGAAGGGACCCTGATCTGGATACACGGCGCGAGCGTGGGCGAGACCCTGGCGGCGCTGCCCTTGCTGGCCGTGCTGTTGACGCCGGGACGGCACGCGTTGGTGACGAGCGGAACGGTGACGTCGGCCAAGCTGATGGCGGAGCGTCTGCCGCCGGGCGCGATCCATCAGTTCGTGCCCATTGACACACCCGCCGCAGGCCGGAATTTTCTGGATCACTGGCGGCCGGACGTTGGGTTGTTCGTGGATTCGGATTTGTGGCCCAACCTTCTGATGAGTGCGGTGGAGCGGAAGATTCCGCTGGCGCTGGTGAATGCGCGCATCTCCGCGAGATCGGCGGACGGATGGAAGCGCGCGCCGCAGACGGCGCAGGCACTGCTATCTGCGTTCGACGGCATCCTTGCCATCGACCCGGAAGTGGGGGCACGGTTTTCTTCCCTCGGCGCACGAGACGTGCGGGTGACCGGAAGTCTGAAAGCCGATGCGCCTCCCCTGCCCGCCGATGCGAAAAAGCTGGAAGCGCTGCAAAACGCGATTGGCACCCGCCCCATCTTCCTCGCATCGAGCACGCACGCGGGCGAAGACGAAACACTGTTGCCGGCACAAGACGTGTTGCGCAAATCGCATCCCGATCTTCTGACCATCATCGTGCCGCGGCATCCGGATCGCGGCGAAGAAATCGCGATGCTTTGCGGTTCGCGGCCGGTGAAACGGCGCGCGAAAGGCGAATTGCCGGATGACAGCACCGCTATTTACGTTGCCGATACGATGGGCGAACTGGGATTGTTCTATCGCCTCGCGAAGATCGCTTTCATGGGCGGCAGCCTGATCGCGCATGGCGGGCAGAATCCGCTGGAGCCCGCGCGGCTCGATTGCGCGGTGATGGCGGGACCACATACGGAGAATTTCACGGCGGCTTACGACGCGATCTTCGAAGCGCAAGGTTCGGGGCGCGTGGTGACGAGTGCGGATATTGCAGCACTCGCCCATCGCGTGCTTTCGGAACCCTCGACGGCGGCGGCGATGATCGAAGGGGCAGCAAGGGGGGCGGCGGCGCTCGGCGGTGCGGTGGGAAAGACACGCGCATTCGTCGAAGACCTGCTGGCACGGCATGCGCACGCCTAAATTCTGGACTCGCAAAGACGGTGTTTCGCGGGCGATCTCCGACGCGCTGCTGCCCGTTGGCTGGATCTACGGCAAGATAACCGTCTTGCGCGCGAAACAGCATTGGAAATACCGCGCACGCTCGCGGGTGATCTGCGTGGGCAATCTCACAGTTGGTGGAACGGGCAAGACGCCGGTCGCCATCGCGATTGCGGAGTTGCTCGCGCAACGCAACATCCAGCCGTTCTTCCTGTCGCGCGGCTATGGCGGAAAAGAGCGCGGTCCTTTGGTGGTCGACGTGAAGACGCATACGGCGAAGGATGTCGGCGACGAGCCGTTGCTGCTTGCCAATGCCGGTCCGACAATCATGTCGCGCGATCGCCCGGCGGGCGCGGAACTGGCGGATCGCAACGGCGCCGAAGTCATCGTGATGGATGACGGGCATCAGAACCCGACATTGCGAAAGCACATCTCGTTTGTCGTGGTGGACGCGCAGGCCGGATTCGGCAACCGGCGTATCCTTCCGGCGGGGCCTTTGCGCGAGCCGATCAAGGACGGATTGAAACGAGCCCATGCCGTCATCCTGGTGGGCGGCGACGAGAACGCCAAGATTACCGGCTTTCACGGCACGGTGTTCCGCGCCAAGCTTGTGCCGCAAGAGATTCCGCATCTGCGCGAGAAACCCGTCATCGCGTTCGCGGGCATCGGACAGCCGAGGAAGCTGCTTCAATCGCTGCGCGAACTCGGCGCGAATGTGAAATCGCTCAAGGGTTTTCCCGATCACCATGCCTACAAGCCGAAGGAGATTTCGGCCTTGCAGGTGAAAGCAGCCGAGGCAGGCGCGCTTCTGGTCACGACGGAGAAGGACTATGTGCGGCTTCCGCAGAGACGGCGGCGTGGAATTGTGGCTCTGCCGGTAAAGGCGGTGTTCGAGGACCCGGAAGCGCTGCAGGTCTATTTCGACCGTTTCTCCATCCCCTCTCGCGAGGCCGATGGCGCATGAGCGACGAAGGCGAAACCAGACTCACACTCGCCGAGCGATTGCGCTATGGGGCGGAAGCGGCAGGCTTCTTTTTCCTGATCGGCATCTTCAAGGTTCTGGGTCTCGATGCCGCGTCGGCGCTTGGCGGATTCATCGGGCGGGAAATCCTTTATCGCACGCCGATCAGCAACCGCGCGCGGGACAATCTGCGGGCGGCCTATCCCGAAAAGACTTCGGCGGAGACAGAGGCCATCCTGCGCGAGATGTGGGACAATCTGGGCCGCACCGTCGCGGAATATCCGCATCTCTACAAGATTTCGATGAACGGACCTGCTCCGCGTATCGAAGTGATGCACCTCGAACGCTCCGATGCGGCGATGGAAACGGGCAAAGGTGTGTTGTTCGTCTCAGGTCATTTCGCGAATTGGGAAGTGATGGCCGGGGCTGCCGCGCAACGCGGTTATGACGGCGGAGCGGTCTATCGGCCGGTGAACAATCCGTTCGTGGACCGCTGGATCGTCAGGCAGCGCATGAAGGCCGGAACGAAGGAGATGATCACCAAAGGTCCGCAAGGCACGCGGCGTATCTTCACGCTGCTGCGGCGCGGCAAAGCGATCTTTCTTCTGGTCGATCAGAAAACCAATGAAGGCGTGGCCGCGCCGTTTTTCGGGCAGATGGCGATGACGACGCCTGCGCCGGCGGGGTTGGCGTTGCGGTTGGGCGCGGTGCTCGTGCCGGTGTCGAACGAACGTCTCAAGGGCGCCCACTTCCGTATGCATGTGCATTCACCGATCCGCTTCACGCCGACCGGCAACAGCGACGAAGATGTGGTCGCGCTCAGCACGCGCATCAACGAAGCGATCGAGGAATGTGTGCGCGAACGGCCTTCGCAATGGCTGTGGATTCACCGGCGCTGGCCGCGCGAGAAAGACAAGCCAACGGGACGGCGCGCCGCCGCCTCTCAGGCAGCCTTGGACGGTGCGGCTTCGCGCGTGGACCGCGACGGATCGAGCTGGACCTGAAACCAGTTCAACCGCCAGCACAGATGCGGGCCGGTGGCGCGTCCGTTGTGTCCCACTTCGCCGATCTTCTGTCCGCGCGTGACATGCGCGCCCACCGCAACGTCGAGCTTGCTCTGGTGCAGATAGGTCGTGGTCACGCCATGGCCGTGATCGAGGATGGTGATACCGCCATCGTAGAAGAAATCCGGTTCGGCGAGCAGGACATTGGCTTCGGCGGGCGCCAGGATCGGTGTGCCTTCCTTGGCCGCGATGTCCACGCCGAAATGCGGCTGTTTCGGCACGCCGTTCAGGATGCGCTGATTGCCGAACGTGCCGGAGATCGTGCCGGGGACCGGCCAGTCGAAACCGTCCGCATACCAGTCTTCGAGAACGAGGCTTTTGCGCGCTTCCTCGATCTTCGCTTTTTCGGCGGCGATACGGGCGAGCAGTTCGGGCGGCGGCGTCACTTCTTCCGGCGGCAATCCTGTGATGGCCTGCGTCTCGAATTTGCGCACGACCGGCACGACGTCCTGCATCAAAATCCCGCCATCGGGATAGGAGACATCGAGCTGCAACGGCTTTGTGCGGTCGTAAGCGATGCCGAACGCAAAATAACCGCGCTCGGAAAGCTGAAGCACCTGGGAGTCGATGGCGACGCGCGCTTCGGGATTGGTCTTGCCGATGACGAGGCTGCCCTGCTCCAGCCCTCCGCCGAGCGAGAGATGCTGTTCGTCGGCGCGCGCCTTCAACAGCGGCAGCGCGGCAAACGAAACGGCGGTGGCGAGAAATCCCCTGCGGGGAATCATCTGGGCGTATTCCCCGTTTCCTGAAGGCGTTTCAAAGCCACGCCGGGGGTCGCGTAGGCTTCCTGCAGATCGACGCTCCAATAGCGAAGCGCTTCGACGGGGATCGGTACGCCGGTCACCGCGCAAACCACATAGGCGCCGGGGCGCAGCACGCGGTATTCGCCGTCCAGATATTCGAGCTGGGCGAGGCCGTCGGGGCGCAGATCGCGGTCGAGCTTGTTCATAACTGCCTTTTACGTCATGCGGTTGGAGAGGCCAAGTTACATTGGTGTCTAGAGAAGCGAGCCCTGGCTGCCGCTCTGCGGAGCGGGCTTTCTGGCGGGTTTCGGGGTGGGCGTTCCTTCGGCGACCGCCGCACGTTGCCCGTCAGCGAAGGCCAATTCGAGGCGCTCGCCGGGCCGGATTGCGGCGGCGGCGCGCTTGAGTCCGCCGTCGTCGCCGCGCACCAGCGCGAAACCGCGCGACAGGACGGCCCTGTAGCTGACGCTTTCGAGGATACGGTTCAGGCTCTCGAACCGCTTCCTGGCGGCGGCCAGATGGCCGCGATGGGATTGCGTGAGGCGCCGGCTCAGCACATCCGTGCGTTGCAGGCAGACCTCGACGTGCCGCGCGATGGGGCGCGGGCGGAGCAGCGCGGACGTTTTCAAAAAATGCGTGCGGTGGGCGTTGAGGTTCTGGCGCAGCGCGTTGCCGAGTTTCTCGCTCGCGATGTCGAAACGCTGACGCGGTTGGGCGAACAATTGTTCGGCGCGCGGCAGCACGCGAACGAGACTCGAAAGCTTTTGGCGGCGGTCGGACATGGCGCGCGAGAAGGCCCGCAGATGGCGGCGCTCAAGCTCCATGGTTTGCGACAGCAATTCGGCGCGCACCGGCACGGCCATTTCGGCAGCCGCGGTCGGTGTCGGCGCGCGGCGGTCGGCGACGAGATCGATCAAGGTGGTATCGGTTTCGTGCCCCACCGCCGAGATCAGCGGGATGCGGCTTTCGGCGACGGCGCGCACGACGATTTCCTCGTTGAACGCCATGAGATCTTCGATGGAGCCGCCGCCGCGGGCGACAATAAGCACATCGGGAATGGGAAGCGGGCCATCGGCTTTCAGTGCGTTGAAACCTTTGATCGCGGCGGCGACTTCGGCGGCGGCGCGC
>CAZTCU010000143.1:0-7146 GCA_964612235.1 uncultured Rhizobium sp. | reverse complement strand
TGCCGCATTCGGACGAGTATCAAAGCGAATATCTTCCGCCGCGCGGCGAACGCCTTGCATGGTTGACGGCCTTCACCGGATCGGCGGGCGCCGCCGTTGTGTTGCGCGACAAGGCGGCGGTGTTCGTCGACGGACGTTACACGCTGCAGGTGCAGCAGCAGACCGACACCAAGCTGTTCACGCCGCGCGATCTCGTGGCCGAAGGACCAGCGGCGTGGATCGAAGCCAATGCGCCGAAAGGCTCCAAGATCGGTTACGATCCGTGGGTGCATACGGCGAGCGGCGTGGACGCGCTGCGGGCGGCGGCAACGAAAGCCGGTGCCGAACTTGTATCGTGCGCGAGCAATCCCATCGACGCGGTGTGGACGGACCAGCCCGAGCCGCCGCTTGCCAAGGCCGTGCCGCATGACATTTCGCTTGCGGGCGAGACGGCGGAATCCAAACGCATGCGCATCGCCGAGGACGTGAAGAAATCGGGCGCGGATGCCGCCGTCATCACCTTGTCGGATTCGATCTGCTGGCTGCTCAACATGCGCGGCGGTGACACGCCGCACACGCCGTTCGTGTTGTCTTACGCGATCTTGAACGGCGACGGATCGACCGACCTGTTCATGGACAGCCGCAAATCCTCGCCGGAACTTGCGAAGCATCTTGGCAACGCCGTGCGCGTGCGCGAACCGGCGGAATTTGTTTCAGCGCTGGAAGCGTTGAAAGGCAAGATCGTTCTCGCCGATCCGACAACTGCGCCCGCAGCGATTTTCGAGCGGCTGGCGAAAGCGGGCGCCGCGGTGAAGCGCGGCAGCGATCCCATTCAACTGCCAAAAGCCTGCAAGAACGCGGTCGAGCTGGAAGGCACGCGCAAGGCACATTTGCGCGATGGCGCTGCGCTTTCGCGCTTCCTCGCCTGGATTTCGCGCGAGGCCCCGAACGGGCATTTGACCGAGATCGAGGCGGCGCAGGCGCTGGAAGGTTACCGGCGCGCGACGGGTTCGCTGACCGATCTGAGTTTCGATTCCATTTCGGGCGCGGGTTCGAACGGGGCGGTGGTGCATTATCGCGTGACGCGCTCCACCAACCGGCCGATCCAGAAGGACGAGATCTATCTGATCGATTCCGGCGGGCAATATCCCGACGGCACCACCGATGTGACGCGCACGATGATCGTGGGCAAACCGACGCCCGAAATGCGCGACCGCTTCACGCGCGTTCTCAAGGGCCATATCGCGCTGGCCACCGTGAAATTTCCCGACGGCACGACGGGGGCCGCGCTCGATGCGTTTGCGCGGCGGCCGCTGTGGGAGGCGGGCCTCGATTACGAACACGGCACCGGTCACGGCGTCGGCAGCTATCTGTCGGTGCACGAAGGACCGCAGAACATTTCCAAGCGCCCCGTGACGCAGAGCCTGCGGCCGGGGATGATCTGTTCGAACGAACCCGGTTACTACAAAGCGGGCGAATATGGCATTCGCATCGAGAACCTGATCGTCGTCACCGAAGGCAAGGAAGTGCCGGGCGGCGAAAAGCGGATGATGGAGTTCGAGACCATCACATTCGCGCCCATCGACCTCGAACTGGTCGAACCGTCGCTGCTGACCGAGGGCGAACGGGCGTGGCTGAACGGGTATCACGCCAAGGTGCGCGAGAAGATCGGGCCACAGGTCGATGAGGAAACACGCGCCTGGCTCACCCACGCGACGCGGGCGATTTGATGCGCAAAGCCACCGGCCCGCGCGGGATCGTCAAACGGCTTACGCTCGACAGCAAGGTTCTCAAATCCAACATGCTCGGCGATCCGAGCGAACGGGTGATCGACGTCTATGTGCCTGCCGGGCATGACGGGCGAGGATTACCGCTGCTGGTCGACATCGTGGGCTTCACCGCAGGCGGGCCGGCGCACACCAACTGGAAGAACTTCGGCGAGAACGTGCCGGAACGGCTGGACCGGTTGATCGCCGAAGGGATGGCGCCTTGCGTGGTGGCTTTTCCCGATTGCTTCACGAAGCTCGGCGGCAACCAATATATCAACAGCGCGGCTGTTGGGCGCTGGGCGGATTTCCTCATCGAAGAATGTGTACCGTTCATCGAGAAGGAATTTGGCTGCGGCGGTGCGGGCAAGCGTGGATTGTTCGGCAAGAGTTCGGGCGGCTATGGCGCGATCGCGCACGCCCTGCTCTATCCCGATTTCTGGGCGGCGGCGGCGTGCCACTCCGGCGACATGGCGTTCGAGCTTGCCTATCTGCCGGAATTTCCGCGCCTCCTGCGCAAACTCGCCAAATGCGACAACTCCATCCAGAAATGGCTGGAAGGATTCTACGCGGCCAAGAAAACCAAGGATGACGACATCCACGACCTGATGACGCTGGCGATGTGCGCGACTTACGATCCCGATCCGAGCGCGTATTGGGGTGTGCGGCTGCCCGTGACGTTCGATACTTGCGAGATCATTCCGGATCGCTGGCGCAATTTCCTCAATCACGATCCGTGCGTGATCGCGGAAACGCGCGGTGAAGGGCTGAAGAAGCTCAAAGGCCTCTGGATCGATTGCGGCGATGTGGACCAGTACAATCTGGTCTACGGCGCGCGGCGGCTGCATCGCACGCTGGAGAAGATGAGTGTGGCGCATGTCTATGAGGAATTCGCGGACAATCATTCCTCCGTCGATTACCGCATGGATCGCAGCCTGCCCTTTTTGGCGAAAGCGTTGAACGCCTAGGCGTCGCCGATCAACTTCAGCCACGCGTCTTCGTCTATCACCTTGACGTTGTGTTTCGCGGCTTCCGCGAGTTTGGATCCCGCCCCGGGACCGGCGACGACGAGATCGGTCTTTGCCGATACCGAACCTGCAGCTTTTGCGCCCAGAGATTCGGCACGCGCTTTGGCTTCCTGGCGCGTCATCTTTTCAAGGCTGCCGGTGAAGACGACGGTCATGCCTGCGACCGGTGAGCCCTTGGTCTTCGGCGGGGTCATCGGCTTGACCGTGACTTCCTTCAATAGCCGGTCGAGCAGTTTGCGGTTGTGCGGTTCCTCGAAGAATTCGTGGATCGCCTCGGCCACAACTTCTCCGATGCCGCCGATATGTGTGAGCTGTTCCACCGCGTCCTTGCTCTCCATCGCCTCGATGAACGCGTCGATATTGAGGAAGTTGCGGGCCAGAAGCCGGGCATTGGTTTCGCCGACATGGCGGATGCCGAGCGCGTTGATGAAACGGTCAAGCCCGATCTCGCGGCGCGCATCGATGGACGCGACAAGATTTTCGACGAGCTTGCCCTCGCCTTCCTCTTTTTTCTTTGTCTTGGCGACGGCTTCCTTACCTTCCTTGGCGCGGCGTTCCGCGCTTTGTTCGGCGCGCTTTTCGGCCAGCACCTTCCCGAGCTTTGCGGGCTGTTTTGCAAGCTGGAAGATGTCGGCCGGTTCTTTCAACATTCCGGCCTCATGCAGCGTTTCGATGTAGGTGCCGCCGAAACCTTCGATGTCGAATGCATCGCGGCCGACGAAATGTTTGAGGCGCTCCACAACTTGTGCGGAACAGATGAGGCCGCCGGTGCAGCGGCGGTCGACGTCTTCCTTGCCGGTCTTCTCGTCCACCTCGCGCACGGCGTGGCTGCCGCATATCGGGCATTTGTGCGGCATGTGATAGGGCTTCGCGCCGCGCGGACGTTTTTCCGCGATCACACGCACGACCTGCGGGATCACATCGCCCGCGCGCTGGATGATAACCGTATCGCCTTCGCGCGAATCGAGACGGGCGATCTCGTCTTCGTTGTGCAGGGTGGCGTTTTCCACCACCACGCCACCGACCGTAACCGGCTTCAACCGCGCAACGGGGGTGAGTTTGCCGGTGCGGCCGACCTGGATGTCGATCTTCTGTAAAACGGTTTCGGCCTGTTCGGCCGCAAATTTATGCGCGATGGCCCAACGCGGGGAGCGCGACACGAAACCGAGCCGCTCCTGGAGGTCGAGCCGATCCACCTTGTAGACCACGCCGTCGATGTCGTAGCCGAGCTTTGCGCGCTTACCCTCGATGTCGCGGTAGAATTTGAGAACCTCTTCCACCGTCTTGCAGCGTTTGGTCAGCGGATTGATGCGGAAACCGTAACTTTCAAAAGCCTGCAGCATGTCCCACTGCGTCTTTGCGGGAAGCTTGCTGATTTCGCCCCAGGTATAGGCGAAGAAATTCAACTGGCGTGACGCGGTGATGGCGGAATCGAGCTGGCGCACCGACCCGGCGGCGGAATTGCGCGGATTCGCATAAACCTGCTTGCCTTCTTTTTCCTGCCGCTTGTTGAGCGCCGCGAATTCCTTATGGCTCATATAGATCTCGCCGCGCACTTCGAGCACGGCGGGCGGCTTGCCCTTCAGGTGCAGCGGCACGTCGCGGATGGTGCGGACATTGGGCGTGATGTCTTCGCCCTCCGTGCCGTCGCCCCGCGTGGCGGCCTGGACGAGAATGCCGTCTTCGTACCGGATGGAGCACGACAGCCCATCGATTTTGGGCTCCGCGGTCATCGCGAGATCGTCGTCTTCCTTCAGCCCGAGAAAACGGCGCACGCGCACGGCGAAATCGTGCACGTCCTCGTCGTCGAACGCATTGTCGAGCGACAGCATCGCAACGGCGTGAACAACCTTGGCGAATTTCTCGCTGGGCTTGGCTCCGACACGATGTGCGGGGCTGTCAGGCCGGATGAGTTTGGGGAAACGCGCTTCGATGGCCGTGTTGCGCTTGCGCAGCGCGTCGTAAGCGGCATCGGAAACTTTCGGCGCATCCTCCTGATAGTAGAGGCGATCATGTTCTGCGATTTCGAGGGCGAGACGTTCAAGTTCTTCCTTCGCTTCGGCTTGCGAAAGTTTCTCGACGTCCTTTTTCGCGAGCGCGCTCATCGTCCTCCCCCGCTTGCGGGGGAGGTGCCACGCGCGAAGCGCGTGCGGAGGGGGGAAGTCGGAAAGCTTGCGAGACTGCCCCCCTCCACCGCTTCGCGGTCCCCCTCCCCCGCGAGCGGGGGAGGAAATGTGGTGAGCGCGCTCATGCCCGTTTCTTCCGTTTGGGCGCGGCCTCGGCCACCAGGCGGCGGGCGGCGGCGCGGGCTTCTTCCGTCACGTTCGCGCCGGAGAGCATTCTCGCCAGTTCTTCCAGCCGTTCGTCGTCGGTCAGCATGTGCACGCGCGTCTTGTCGCCGAGGCGGGTGATGCGGAAATGGCGCGCGGCGCGGGCGGCGACCTGGGGCGAGTGGGTGACGAGTAGAACCTGCGTGGTCTTGGCGAGGCGTTGCAGGCGCTCGCCCACCGCATCGGCCACCGCGCCGCCGACGCCTCGGTCCACTTCATCGAACACAAGCGCGGCAGGCGGGCTCGCCTCGGAAAGCGCCACTTTCAGCGCCAAAGAGAACCGCGCGAGTTCGCCGCCGGATGCGATCTTGGCGAGCGATCCGAAGGCAGCGCCTTCGACGGTTGCGACTTCGAATGCCACGCGCTCCAGGCCGCTCGCGGATTCGGTTTCGAGCGGTTCGAGGTTCACGCGGAATTTGGCGTGGGCCAGTTTCAGCGGCGCGAGTTCGCCGGCGACGGAGGTTTCAAGTTCGCGGGCGGATTTCTTGCGCGCGGCGGAAAGTTTCGTGGCGGCGGCGAGATAGGCCTGACGCGCCTGTTCCACCTCGGCCTCCGCCGCCTTCACTTTCGTACCACCGGTTTCGAGGCTTTCGCGCTTGGCTTCGAATTCGGCCTGCAGGCGCGGCAGCGCATCGGTTGTGACGTTGTATTTGCGCGCGGCATCGCGCAGCGCATAGAGGCGTTCTTCCTTCTTCTCCAGCTCGCGCGGATTGTGCTTGAGGTTGGCAAGCAGCGAATCCAGTTCGCGGCGCGCGTCTTCGGCCAGCGCATAAGCCTGTTCGAGCGCGGTTTCGGCGGCGGCGGCGGCTTTGCGCGCTTCCTCGTTCATGCGGGAGAGGCGTTTCAACGCGGAGGCCAATCCCGCTTCCGCGCCGCGCTCGCCGGAGAGTGCGGCGCTTGCGGCCGAAACGTCTTCGGCGATCTTGGTGGCGTTCATCAGCAGCGAACGTGCGGCGACCAGTGCCGCTTCTTCGCCCTCTTCCGCACCCAGCGCCGTCAATTCGTCGGCGGCGTGGCGGGTGTATTCGGCATCGGCCTGGGCTGCGGCCGCTGCCCGGCGCAGTTCTTCGGCAGTCCCGCGAACCGTTTCGAGCCTGGCGTAGAGATCGGCCACCTCCTGCGCCAAGGCTTCGTGTCCGCCGAACGCATCGAGCAGACGGCGATGGGTGGCGTTGTCGAACAGACCGCGGTCGTCGGCCTGTCCGTGCACTTCCACCAACGATGCTCCCAGATCGCGCAACAGGCCCACGCCCACCGGTTCGTCGTTGACGAAAGCGCGCGTGCGGCCATCCGCCGAGATCACGCGGCGCAGGATGATCTCGCCATCGGTTTCCATCGCGTTGTCGCGCAGAAGCGCGCGGGCGGGATGTTTCTTTTCCGGATCGAACACGGCGGTCGCCGAGCCTTGCGCAGTGCCGGGGCGCACGCCCGCGCGCGCGCCCGCCCTGCCGCCGGCGGCCAGGCCCAATGCGTCGAGGAGGATGGATTTGCCCGCGCCGGTTTCGCCGGTGAGCACATTGAGGCCGGGCGCGAATTCCAAAGCGGAGGATTCGATCAGGACGATGTCGCGGACGGTCAGACCCGAGAGCATCGCGGCCTTACAGGAAACCGAACGCCTTGCTGATCCAGGAACCTTTTTCCATCTCCGGCCTCATATTGTGCTGCGTGAGAAGGGCATAGGAATCCTGATACCACATGCTGCCGGGATAGTTGGCCCCCAGCACGGCGGCGGCGGTTTTCGCTTCGTTGTACACGCCCAGAGCATAGTAGGCTTCGGTCAGCCGCTCCAGCGCTTCTGCGATCTGCGAGGTCTTCTGATATTGCTCCACCACGACGCGAAAACGGTTGATCGCGCCGATATAGTTGCGCTGGCGCAGATAGTAGCGCCCGATCGCCATTTCCTTGCCCGCCAGATGGTCCAGCGTCAGGTCGATCTTGAGGTTGGCGTCGCGGGCATAGTCCGTGTCGGGGAAGCGCTGCACCACGTCCTGCAGGGCGACGAGCGCGAGCGCGGTGTTGGACTGGTCGCGGCCCACGTCGACG
>CAZTCU010000142.1:0-7147 GCA_964612235.1 uncultured Rhizobium sp. | reverse complement strand
ACGCGCGTTTTGCTTCATCGCCGCCGGCAGCCAGCGCCTCGGTCAGCACGCGCGGCGTGATTTGCCAGGAGATCCCCCACTTGTCTTTGCACCAACCGCAGGCACTTTCCTGGCCCCCGTTGCCGACGATGGCGTTCCAGTAGCGGTCGGTCTCTTGCTGATCGTCGGTGGCGATTTGGAACGAGAAGGCTTCGTTATGTTTGAACGCAGGTCCGCCATTGAGACCAAGACAGGGGATGCCGGCGACGGTGAATTCGACGGTCAGCACGTCGCCCGCCTTGCCGGACGGGTAGTCGCTGGGAGCACGATGCACGGCATTCACCGAGCTGTTAGGAAAAGTCTCGGCATAGAAACGGGCTGCAGCCTCGGCGTCCTTGTCGTACCATAGGCAGATCGTGTTCTTGGCAGTTGCCATTGCTTTTCCTTTCGCTTCTGAAGCCAGTTCCGCCCCGGGTTCCCAAGCACCCGAATAGAGCTCACAGCAAACCTTAACTCAAAATGCGCTCGTGCCACATGGCGTTCCACCAGCACCGTTGGAAGGTTCTAGCGGTATCAGGGTGTGATCAGCAGAAAAATCGCTCTATCGCCGGAAATGCATCGGCCGGATGAGACGTCACGCCGATAGATATGTGCAGAGTGCATCCATGAACTTTGCACCAGTCATTCCATCTATAACGCGGTGATCGTAGACACTGACCAAGTGAATGGTCTCACCTGGGACGACGCTTCCATCCTTGACGACTGGCTTGCTGACTGGCGCGCCGCAAAACAGAAGGCATACCTGCGGAGCGTTGAGAATTGGCGTGCCTGATTGTACCCGGGTGTTACTCAGGACCGACAATGTCACGGACGCTCCAACTGAATCGTCCGGCAGCAATTGACCCGCACGAACACGCTGCACCAGTGCATCGAGCCTCTGCGATCGTGCAATGAGGTCAACGGTCTCGCAATCTCGGAGAACGGGCACAACCAAACCATCGCTGGTAGAGATTGCAACGCCGGCATGAACCCCTTCGCTCGGAACGAATTCATCACCCTCATAAACTCCGTTACAGGCAGGTACATCCAGAAGAGCACTGGTGAACGCGTCCAGCACAAGGGATGCCATCGATATCTTAAGCCCTTCGGCGGCAAGCCGCTCTCTCTTGGCCCGTAGTCCACTGACTTCGATTTCAACGTCCTGCGTAAATTGCGGCACAAGCCAACTGCTGCTCATCCGTTTTGCCATCGCCACCTGCAAGCTACGCGAACGCGAGGATTGCGCCGGGTTCTGACGACCTGCTTTGCCCCGTGCGGCAGCAAAATCCTCTATGTCCTGTTTGGATATGAGACCGGTTTTGCCGATTGCTCGGCTTAGTTCGCCGAGATCGATGCCAAGTTCCTTTGCCCGTGCCCGCGCATTCGGCATGGCGCGCGGTATGTTTTCCGTGTTTTCTCCGGAAGAGGAAGGTGATGGCTCTCCTTGCTCTTCCTCTGGCCGTTCGGAGGATGAATTTGCATCGAGAAATTGCGCTAACTGCTCCTCCGTCACCGTTTCACCAATGTCGGAGGACACGCCCACCCGCGCACCGACCGGAACTTCCTCATCGGGGCGAAGTATTTTTTGCAGCAGCACGCCCGGCAGGGTTGCTTCCACTTCGAGAACGGTCTTATCGGTCTCGATCAAATAAATTAGTGTACCTTCCCGGTAAGACTGACCAACTTCGATCAGCCATTCAACCAGCTTGCCTTTTGTCATCGTCTGCCCAAGGCGGGGCATCATCAGCATGTGCATTAGCGCGTCGTCTCAATAATAGCCTGCAGAAGATCTCCGGAATTGGGCAACCAAAGCTTTTCCAGATGCTGGCTCTGCGGAATGGGCGTGTCGGGGCCGCAAACGCGCCTTATCGGTGCTTGCAGCGAATCCAACACGCTTTCTGCGATGATTGCAGCGATTTCGGCTCCGGCGCCGCCTGTTTTGCTGGCTTCGTGGCTGATGATGACGCGGCCGGTTTTTCTCACCGAGCGCAATATGGTCTCGACGTCGAGTGGTTGTAGACATCGGACATCCACGATTTCAACACTGATGTCATGCTTTCGCGCAACTTCTGCGACCGTCATGGCGATATGCGCCATCCGTCCCCAGGTTATGACCGAAACGTCCTGGCCTTCCCGTTTGATATCGACCGTACCGAGCGGGACCGTGTATTCTTCGTCAGGAACTTCCCCGACGATCTGGTACATCGCCTTGTGCTCGAAGAAGCAGACGGGATTGTCGCTGCGGATAGCACTCTTCAGAAGGCCTTTCGCATCGTATGGTGTACTGGGAATGACGACATGAACGCCGGGCGCCTGAAGCAGCAGGGCTTCGGGACATTGCGAATGCTCTGCACCCACACCACCCATGGCACCGGAAGGCAAACGGAGAACCATCGGCACAGTCAGGTTGCCGCCATGCATGTATCGCCACTTCGCCATCTTGGCGACAACTTCATCGGCGGCGTTGTATAGAAAATCCGCGAACTGCAACTCGACCACCGGCCGTAAGCCCGTAATGGCAGCGCCGACGCCACCACCAACAATGAACATTTCCGATATTGGCGTATCGAGGACGCGCTTTTTTCCAAAGCGCTTCTGGAGGCCAGCGGTGACACCAAATACCCCACCCATCGTGCCCACATCTTCGCCCATCACAAAAACGCGCTCATCGCGTTCCATTTCTTCCAACAAGGCCTCGCGGAGAGCGGCGCCGATGGTGATCGTTCGACTCATTCTGCTTCCTGTGTCAGACGTAGACGCCGTTGAAGATTCGCTCGCGTGTCGGCATGCCGGACTGCTTGGCTTCACGCAAGGCCGTATCGAGCCGTTGATGTATTTTCTCTTCCAGAGTCTGCAATTCGTTCTCCGAAGCCAGGCGTTCCGAGAGCAATCTGCTGCGTGCAATCAGAACAGGATCGGTCGCCGCATCGTCTCGCGTCGCCTTTGACTGGCGGTATTTCTCCGCATCGCCTTCAAAGTGACCCCGCATGCGCGTTACTTTCGCCTCGATAATCGTTGGCCCGTCCCCGCGTCTTGCCCGCGCAACGGCTTCCATCGTGGCATCATAAACCGCGAACGCATCGCTGCCGTCGACCACGATGCCCGCCATGCCATAGGCATCCGCCCGCCGGGCAAATCCGCCTCCGCCAGTAGAATGCGCAACCGGCACACTCACAGCCCAGCCGTTATTCTGCACGACGAAAATCAGAGGCAGTTTCCATGCTCCGGCCACATTCGCCGCTTCGTGGAAGGTGCCGACATTCGCCGCGCCATCGCCGAAGAAATGCATCGAGACCTGATCGGTATCGCGCAGATATGCGCTGAGAGCAGCACCCGCCGCCAATATTTGCCCGCGACCAAGCGTTCCGCTCTGCCCCATAATTCCGCGCGAGGGATCGCAAACATGCACAATCCCGGCACCCAGCCCATGCGTCGAGCCTCGGCAATTGCCGAGAAAATCGCCATACAGCGCTGGGAGATCGATGCCCTTCGCGATGATGTGCGCACAGCCACGATGGTCGTAGAAAAGATAATCGTCGTCGCGGAGCGCCATGACTGCGCCGACCTCCACGCCTTCGTGGCCGCGACCGGAATGATAGATGCCCGACACCAAGCCTTGTTCGATAAGGCGAAAAAGCCCCGCCTCCCACCGCTGGGCGAGATACATCTTATCGTAAATTGCGAGTCTAAGCTCGCGTGTCATACCCATGTCGAATCCACCCCCGGCCAGTCTAGATTTCGCCGCGCGGCGCTTGAAAAGCCCCCTGTTGTATCTCGACCTGTTCAGCAGCGCCCTACGCAAATGGGTAGCCTTGACGGCTTATTTTCCGTGAGACGGTTCGACCGGTGAGGGAAAATCCCACGAAAGTTCCGGACCGAAAATGCGTTCGCTGATAACCCACCTGCCCTCATGGATCACATATTTGTCGGCGTAACGGCCAGCTGTGACGATCCGCTTGCCGCCATGCGCCGGGTTCATTTGGCATAAGGCAAGAACCTGAATGTCGCCAGTCGCGTGATCGCCGGATACCTCGAATTGCGCGCCGCAAATCGCGTGAAAAACCGAAACCGTATTTTGTTTCAGCCACGCCACAAACCGCTCGGAAAATTCCTTCGGCTGCGCGCGAATGACACCGGAGTCCACAAGACCCTCTGGATGGAACAACTTTTCCAGACGCCCTGTTTCACAATTGTCTGCCGCACGGCAATAGCTGCTAACCAAATCCCGCAGAGCTTCTCGCGCATGAAGCTCACGAATGATGTCGCCACTTGTGTCCATGAAAACGCCAAAGCTCAAAGCTTTACTCGATACACGCGGTGCCACTCTTCGAATGTTCGACCAACCCCGGTGTGAGGGATTCTGCGTCGAAATATTCGGATAAGCCCAGGCTCGACACATCGTTCATTGTGAACCGGGTCATCGCCTGGCCGAGATAAACAGTCTCTTCGCCCTCCTTGCGGTGGCGGAGCGGTGCGTAGCTCAACACCTCTCCATCCAGATGCAATCGGCGGCTATTCACGTCCGTAAGGTCGAGTTCCACAGCGTTGTGATAATAGGTATTCGGTTTGAACCTGGTTTTGATGACGATTTGTTTGAGGGGCGTGACTTTACCATTTTCGATCAGACATCCCATCTGGTCGGCGGTTTCGGCCCCTGTCAGCCAAGTTTTGCAGGCAATAACCGTGAGATGAGGACCGAAAGAAATCCAGAGCGAACGATCTTTCGCAATGCTGTGCCAAATACGCGGGCCCCAGGAATGATCCCGTACACCACGGGCTGAGAGCGGAATGCGATCTGTGCCGACCTGCAAATGACCGGTGGCATGGATTGCCTGCTGATAATGCCCGACCCCATCCAAAAATATGACAGCGTCTTTGCTGTTTCCTTCGCGGTCGCCGATCATCGGGCCCACGCCCGCCACATCCAATTGCAGGCTAACATCCACCTTGGGATTGTTGCGCATCGCCTTGCCCGGATTGGCCAACTCATAGGGATCGGCAATCCTCACCGCCTGGCCGCGATATTCGACCACGAATCTCTTTGCAGGTTCAATCACATTGAAGGAAAGTCCGGCGGCGCAAAACACATTCTTGTCTTCTAGTGGAACCCGACCCCATTGCATCAATAGTGAGCCGTCGCCGAGAAAAACACAAAATGTCATCTCGGCATGGCCTTCATTGGCGCGGTTTCCAATGCGGACGAAACCACCCGTTTTCTTTTCCGCATCGAAGAAATTGAAGAACATGCTCTCGTTATGAGAGGGATCGCTGCCGATCTCGTGCATGAAATCGTCTTCGGGGCGAAGATTGCCAAAAGTCAAAGATTCCATTTGCTTCTCCCGAAATGGAATATTTTGCGGTTAGCGATAACTTTTGCGGCGAATCTTTCCGGCATCCGTGCGCGGCAATTCGCTGCGATATTCTACGCTACGCGGCAACTTGTATGCGCTTAGCTGACCGGACAGTGCCGAACGGAGGTCTTCGATCGACATTTCCTTGGCGCCCGGCTTCAGGCTGATGACTGCATGCACGGCTAGGTTCAATTCACGATCTGGCTTACCCACCACTACACAGTCTTCAATGCCGGCCAATCGCCGGATCGGAATCTCGACCTCGTCCGGATAGACGTTCGCGCCACCGGTGATAATTAGATCGTCGACCCGGCCGGCAATATAGAGATATCCATCCTTATCGAGATATCCCAGGTCGCCAAAGCTGACATAGCCATCGAGCGACTTCATTCGGAGATCCGACTTATAATATTTGCGGTCGAGATTGACCCTTGGGATGAGGGGCTGGACAAAAATCTCGCCGATTTCGCCTGTCGGAACCTCCTTGCCATCAGGATCGAGGATGGAAGCCCTACAATTGACCGGCTTGCCGACGCTTCCCCGATGAGCAAGCCATTCCTCTCCGGAAATGACAGCATGGCCAACGCTTTCCGATGAGCCCCACACCTCCAAAACCTTTTCGGGCCCGATACGGCTGATCCACGCCTCCTTGTCGGCCGGGTCGGCATGGCCGCCGGTGTGCACGATCGACTTGATGCTATCGAGATTGGTTGTCGCGAAACGCGGGCTGCGCAACATCCGGTGCATCATCGTAGGCACCGTTGTGATCTGCTCGAGATTGAACTTCTCAATGGCCCATAAAGCGACCTCGGGATCGAACTTTTCGAGCGTCGTAACCTGAGTTTCCTCAAAAGCAGCCATGTAAGCGGTTGCCGCACCGGCGCCATGGCTGAGCGGCGTCATGATGAAGGCTTTGGCTCGCGGCAATCGTTTCAGCGCCGAATTAAGGCCGCCAAGGAAAGCGCCCGGTGTGAACAATCCGGCGCCCAGCACATCCACCAATTTGGGGATTCCGGTTGATCCACCGGTGGCGACCAGCATGAGCGGGTCCGACACAGGATCCTTCTCTGGCTTGCCACCTTCTTTCAGGTCGCTCAGTGAAAGCACGTCGCCATCGTACCAATCAACCTTGGCGCCGGCCGCAATGGTGCGCCCGATGCGCGAGATGATGGCCTTTCCTTCCACCGAACCAATACCCGGCGGCAAGCATAGGATGGTTTGCCCAGCTTTCCAGGCGCCATAGGCAAGCGTTGCATGATCGACGGCGTCGCGTGTCAACAGCAGGACGGTTGCAGGATTCTGCTCCACTTCCATCTCGAGCAACGTCGAAGCCACCGCATCCGACTTGCGATCCAACTCGCTCCAACTGATTTCGCGAAAATCATCTATCGCCTTGACGCTCCGAAAGACGACGCTCGAGCCGACAGCGCTTGCGGATTGTCGCAACCTCGCGCCCATTGTCAGTTGTTCGGCTTTTTCACTCATGTTCGACCTGCTGTTTGCATCAACCCAATCACCGTCCGACACCTCAAGGTTCTCATTTGAACACAAGCGGATTGATCGGCGATCCAAGAGCGCGCTGGAACTTTATGGGGGGACCACAAAAAAAGAACTCGTACCTGCCGTCGGAAGCGCAATCAGCGGCTAACTCCTCGAAATTCAGGATTTCGCCCAACGTCATACCCATATCGCGCAAAAGCACCATATGAACGGGCAATATTTCGCCTTCGACTTCGCCCGGAAGGGCTTCGACCGCTATATTATCGCAACATACCGAC
>CAZTCU010000141.1:0-7154 GCA_964612235.1 uncultured Rhizobium sp. | reverse complement strand
CTTCGGCATTCAGTTCCTGAAGGTAGCGCCAGAGATCGCGGCGCAGTTCGACGTCCACACCGGCAGTCGGCTCGTCGAGGATCAACAGATCGGGATCGTGGATGAGCGCACGCGCGAGGACCACGCGGCGCTTCAAGCCTCCGGACAATTCGCGGAACTGTTTCTTCGCGTGCGGAACGAGATCGAATTTCCGGATCAGCATGTCGGCGCGCGCCTTGCAGTCGGCGCGGCTCATGCCGAAATAGCCGCCCATCCAATCGAGGATCTGAACACAGCTTGCGAAGGTGTCGATATTGAATTCCTGCGGGCTCAAGCCGATGTGGCGGCGCGCCTCGCGATAATCCTTCACCGCGTCGATACCGAAGACCTTCACAGTGCCCGACGTGCTCGTGGCGATGCCCGTGACGCAATGGATGGTGGTCGATTTTCCCGCGCCGTTGGGGCCGAGGAAGCCGAAGAAATCACCGGGCATGATGTCGAGCGAAAGATCGTCGACGGCGACGGTCCCGCTTTTGTACACTTTGCGCAGATGGGAGATGGAAAGGGCGGGAGTCATGCGTTCTTCGAGTCGATGGCTCTGATATATAGGAGCCTCACGAAAGGCCAACAAGATGATACGGGTAGGAATTGGCGGCTGGACCTATGAGCCCTGGCGGGGACTGTTCTACCCCAAAGGCTTGGCTCAGGCGCGCGAACTGGAATTTGCCAGTCGCGCCGTCACCAGTATCGAGATCAACGGCACCTATTACAGCACGCAAAAGCCGGAAAGCTTCCGCAAATGGGCGAAAGAAACCCCAGAGGATTTTGTATTTTCGGTGAAAGCGGTGCGCTTTGCCACCAATCGTCGAGTGCTGGCCGACGCAGGACCTTCCATCGAGAAATTCGTGACCAGCGGGATCACCGAATTGGGAAAGAAGCTCGGCCCGATCCTGTGGCAATTCATGCCGACCAAAAAGTTCGATGCCGACGATTTCGGAGCGTTCCTTGCGCAACTGCCAAAGGCAGCGGATGGGTTGAAGCTTCGCCACGCCGTCGAAGTGCGGCATGAAAGTTTTGTCACCAAAGAATTCGTTGCGCTGGCACGGAAACACAACATCGCCATCGTGCTCGCCGACTCCGCCAAATATCCCATGATCGCGGACGTGACCGCCGACTTCGTTTATGCGCGCCTGCAACAAGCGGACGCCAAGATCACCACCGGCTATTCGCCCGCCGTCATCAAGAAATGGGCGGAACGCGCGAAAACCTGGGAGAAAGGCGGCGAGGTGAAAGACCTTCCCGCATTGGCGGATGCCGCGAAAGCAAAGAAGCGCGACGTGTTTGTCTATATGATCAACGGCGCGAAAGAACGCGCGCCGGCTGCCGCTGCGGCGCTGCTTGCGCAACTCGGGAAATGATCCAGCCCGTTCTGCCCGATCTCTTGCAGCCGGGATTGCGGCTTGTCTTCTGTGGCACGGCACCGGGGACGGTTTCGGCGGCGCGCAAGCAATATTACGCCCATCCGCAGAACAAATTCTGGCGCACGATTCATGCTGTCGGGTTGACGCCGCGACTGCTTGAACCCGCGGAATACGGGCTGCTCGCGGACTTCGGTATCGGGCTGACCGATATCGCCAAGCATGTTTCGGGCATGGACAACCAGCTTCCTCCGGGCAGCCTTGGCCGCGAAGCATCGGCAGCCTTACGCATGCGCATCGAAGCAAATCGTCCGCACATCCTCGCCTTTACCAGCCTTACCGGCGGAAAGCGCGTGATGGGGACCAAAGCGGCGTTCGGAAAGCAGCCGGACAGGATCGGCGAAACGGAAATCTGGATACTTCCCTCGCCCTCTCCGGCGGCACATTGGAACTGGAACGAGCGCGTCTGGCGCGATCTCGCCAAACGCGCGCTCAAGCTCTAGCCGTATTGCCGTCCCAGTTTCGCAATGACCTCGCGAAATTCAGCGATGGTTTCGCGGATGATGCGTTCCACCGGCTTGATCTCGTCGATACGGCCCGCGACCTGGCCGGATAGCGCGATGGAAGCTTCCATATCGCCACCGAAGTAGAGTGCAAGTGCGTTGCCGAATTCGCCCATGATGTTTTCCGGCGGTTCTTTCTCGAACCGTGTGGTCTTTTCCGTGCGCAGCGCGCGCAAGGCGGGGCCCGGACCGAAGCGGTTGAGGAATACCGTATCGGTTTCCTGTGCGGCGCGGATGGCGGATTTCCAGTTGGCGTGAACCGGAGATTCCTCCGATGAAACCATGCGCGTGCCCATCTGGATTCCTTCCGCGCCCAACGCGAACGCCGCCGCCATGGTGCGCCCATCCACCATCCCGCCTGCCGCAATCACGGGGACGTTCACCTTCTCGCAAACGAGCGGCAGCAGAACCATGGAGGCGACTTCGCGCGGATTCTTAAAACCGCCGCCCTCGCCGCCTTCGACGACCAGACCGTCGACGCCCGCTTCGACCGCACGCAAGGCTGCCTTGAGCGACGGCACGACGTGGAAAACGGTAAGCCCGGCTTCCTTAAGCGCGGCGCAATATTTCTGCGGATCGCCCGCCGAGGTCGTGACGAACTTCACGCCCTGGTCGATGACGAACTGCACGATATCGGGATCGCGCACGAATGCCTGCGCGATGTTCACGCCGAACGGTTTTGTCGTGAGATCGCGCATTTTCGTGATCTCCAGGCGAACCTCGTCGAGCCGCCCCGACGACGTTTCGATGATGCCCATGCCGCCCGCGTTCGATACGGCGGATGCAAGTTGGGCACGCGCAATCCATCCCATAGGCGCCTGGACGATGGGATATTCCACGCCCAGCATCTTTGTAATGCGGTTTTCAATCGGTTTTGACATGCATTTCCCCTGTTGCAGCTTCGGTGAGCCTAGCCCTAGACTTTTCGCCAAAGCAATTGCCCGAGGAGACGCCGATGCCGAAGCTCGGCCGTGATGGCGTACACATTTACTATGAGGTGCATGGCGAAGGCCCGGTAATCCTTCTTACTCACGGCTATTCGGCCACGGCGCAGATGTGGAAAGGTCAGATCGCGCCGCTTTCGAAGAACCACACGCTGGTGCTCTGGGACATGCGCGGCCACGGCCAAAGCGACTATCCGCAAGACCAGTCGCTATATAGCGAGGAGGCGACCGTCGCCGACATGCTGGCGCTGCTGGACGAGGTGGGCGCGAAGACGGCGGTGGTCGGCGGACTTTCTCTGGGCGGGTATATGTCGCTTGCTTTCTATCGCGCGCATCCCGAGCGCGTATCTTCGCTGCTCATCATCGACACTGGTCCCGGTTTCAAGAACGATGAAGCGCGCGAAGCCTGGAACAAATATGCGCGCGAGACGGCGGACCGTTTCGAGCAACAAGGATTGGCGCCGCTGCAATCGGCAAGCCGGGAGCGCTCGACCGCCGCGCACCGTTCGGCGGATGGATTGGTCCGTGCGGGACGCGGGATGCTGACGCAGAAGGACGACCGCGTGATGCGTGTTCTGCCGGAGATCAAGGTGCCCTCGCTCATCGTCGTTGGCAGCGAGGACAAGCCGTTCCTCAATGCGTCGGACTATATGGCGGCGAAGATTCCCGGTTCCCGAAAGGTCGTGATTCCGGGCGCGGGCCATGCGGCAAATATCGACCAACCAGACATTTTCAACCGCGCCGTTCTGGATTTCCTTGCAAAGACAGGCTGATGGCTTGCTTGACGCGCCCGTCAGGGCAGCGAAAAATGCTTCCAAAGCTATCCAAGGAAACGCCATGCCCCAGGATCTCTCCAAGCTCGACCTTGCGCTGGAACAGGCCCATCTGCCCGCGCTGCTGGTTTCGCTGTCGCACCTCACCGGAAACACCGACCACCTGACCGACAAGTTCAAGCCGGTCTACGACTTCTTCACCGACAGCCGTCTTGGCGGGCTTTCCGAAGAAAAGCAGGCGGAGGTGAAGGCGTTCGCGAAGAAGGTGATCACCGATTACTTCAGCAATGGCGAGAAACTCGGGGCCACGCTTTCACCCGGCGATCTGCGCAAGATGATGGATTTCGTGGTCGGGGCACCGATCCCCGAACATTACGTCCCATTCCTGACGGAGGAACTGGGCCTCGGCGGCGATGCGAAACTGCCGCAATGGACGACGCCGAAACTGAAATCCGCAGCCCCGAAGATCCATGTGCTGATCGTGGGCGCGGGCATGTCGGGGCTTCTTTCCGGTATCCGGTTGCAACAGGCGGGCGTGACGTTCGAGATCATCGAGAAGAACGCCGACGTCGGCGGGACGTGGTTCGAGAATACTTATCCGGGTTGCCGCGTCGACAATCCCAACCACATGTATTCGTTCTCGTTCGAGCCGAACCACGATTGGCCGTTTCATTATTCGACGCAGGACGTGCTGCTCGGCTATTTCCAACGCACCGCCGACAAATACGACCTGCGCAAGCATATCCGTTTCGAAACGCAGGTCGTGGAAGCCCGTTTCGACGAGACCTCCGCGCAATGGCATGTGCGCGTGAAGGACAAGAGCGGCCGCGAAGAGACGCGCGTGGCGGATGCGATCATCAGCGCGGTGGGCCAGTTGAACCAGCCGCGCCTGCCGGACATCAAAGGTGTCGGTTCGTTCAAGGGGCCGACCTTCCACTCCGCGCAATGGCGCCATGATGTCGACCTGGATGGCAAACGTGTGCTGGTGATCGGCACCGGCGCATCTGCCTTCCAATTCGTGCCGGAGATCGCGCCGAAAGTGGCAGACATGAAAGTCTTTCAGCGCACGCCGCCGTGGCTGGGGCCCACGCCCGACTATCACGACCGGGTCGGCGAAGGGAAACAGTGGCTGCTCGAACATGTGCCGTTCTACGGCAAATGGTATCGCTTCTGGTTATTCTGGATGCTGACGGACGGCCTCTACGACTTCGTGAAGACCGATCCCACCTATAACGGGCCGCCGAACGCCGTGAGTCCGAACAATGCCCTCTTGCGCGAGATGTTGATCGCCGCGATCAAGCCGCAGACGGACTCCAAGCCCGAACTGCTGGACAAGATCATTCCCGACTACCCGTTCGGCGGAAAACGCTCGCTGCGCGACAATGGCGTGTGGGTGGAAGCGCTCAAGCGGCCCAACGTCGAACTCGTCACCGATCCGATCGAGGAGATCAACGAAAGCGGCGTGAAGACCAAAAGCGGCACGCAATACGATGCCGATGTGCTGATCTACGGCACAGGATTCCATGCGAGCAACTTCCTGCGCACATTCAAGGTTTATGGCCGCGACGGCGTGGAACTGCACGACCGCTGGCACGGCGATGCGCGCGCCTATCTCGGCATGACCGTTCCAGGCTTCCCGAATTTCTTCATCATCTATGGGCCGAACACCAATATCGTGGTCAACGGCAGCATCATCTTCTTCAGCGAGTGCAGCGTGCGCTACATCATCGGCAGCCTGAAGATGCTCGCTGAAACCGGCCACGCCACGATGGAGGTGAAGCCCGGCGTACACGACGCCTATAACGAAAAGGTCGATGCGGCCAACAGGATGATGGCCTGGGGGGCGCCGCAGGTTTCGAGCTGGTATAAGAACGCGACCGGGCGCGTCAGCCAGAACTGGCCCTTCCCGCTGGTCGACTACTGGAAGGCGACGCTGCAACCGAACCCTAACGATTTCGTCTTCGGGGAACGAAGATCCAAAGCGGCCGCCTGAACCGATATTGCGCGGACACAGGCCGGAAGCTAAACCCTCAGCGCTTTCCTCGCTGACGGAACGGACCAGTGCGCTCATCGCCGGACAATCGCGTTCACGTAGCGCTCTATGCGGCCATTCCTTCCCATCTGGAGCGGCACACCGCGACGGCCGGCTATTCGTGGAAAGCCCGCGCGGTGCAAATGGCCGACGTCGCTCACGCATTCGTCTCGAAACGGCCGCGCTTTCACTTCCATTCCTGGAATGTCGATCAGTCCAACAAGGGCGATATCCTCATTCGCGAAGCGGTCAAACAACAGATCG
Source organism: uncultured Rhizobium sp. (assembly GCA_964612235.1). Lineage (GTDB taxonomy): Bacteria > Pseudomonadota > Alphaproteobacteria > Micropepsales > Micropepsaceae > Rhizomicrobium. The sequence continues at coordinate 1,181 of CAZTCU010000141.1, read as the reverse complement.
CGCAGGCGTTTTCGCCCCGTGAAGTGGTGTTCGACGAAATCGGCTGGGGCGAACTGGACGCGCAACGGGTGGAGCGGATCAACCGGGACTGCGACCTCTTCGTCATTGCCGGCAGCGGCTATCTGTTTCCCAACGACGGCAAGCTGCCGCGGCGCCTTTTCGGCGACAGCGAACTCTTTCCGCTGATCCGCTGCCCGAAGGCGGCCGTCGGCATCGGCTACAATGCACTTGCCGATCAAGAACGCCCGCTCACCGGCGAAAGTTCGGCCGCGCTGAAGGCACTCCTCGGAGCCCTCGATCGCATATCGGTGCGGGATCGCAGGACCGTCGAACTCGTTCGCGCGCATTGCGACATCACACCGGCTCTGACCGGCGATCCGGTGTTGTTCTATGAAGATCCGGCTCCGCCGGAAGCCGCTCCGCCGGCATCGCCGCGCCTGCGACTGGGCGTCAATGTCGCGATGCACGGCCCGGTATCGGCAAAGCGCGTCGAAGCAGAGATCGACAAACTGGCAGACCTGCTGAAACGCATCTCGTCTTCGCATCCGGTCGAACTGCACTATGTCGCACATGCCCCGTCGGAGCGGCTGGTGTTCTGGCTGTTGCGGGCGCGCGGCGTCGCCCTGCAATGGCATGATCCCCTGCCCACCGCGCTTCCGGCTTTCTACAAGTCGATGGATGTCCACCTTTGCCAGATGATGCATTCGGCGATCGTCGCGCTGAGCGTGAACCTGCCGGTGACCGCCTTTGCCTACGACATGAAGACCGCCGGCCTTTTCGACCTGCTCGGCCTTTCGCCTTATTGCGTGCCGATCCAGGGTTGGCAGGCCACATCCGTTCAAGCGGTGGTCGCGCGCATGATCGAGGAGCGCGTCGCCATCCGCGAGACGATAGCCCAGGCCCGGGCGCCGCTTGCCTCGCTCACCAAAGCCTTCGTCTCGGAGGTCGCGGGCCTGGTGCCCGCGCAGCGTACCACTCAGTAGACCACCACCGAGCGGATCGACTTGCCCTCGTGCATCAGGTCGAAGGCATCGTTGATCTTCTCGAGCGGCATCTGGTGGGTGATCAGGTCGTCGATGTTGATCTTGTTATCCATGTACCAGTCGACGCTCTTCGGCACGTCGGTGCGGCCTCTCGCGCCGCCGAAGGCCGTCCCCCGCCTGACCCGGCTGGTGACCAGC
>CAZTCU010000140.1:0-7188 GCA_964612235.1 uncultured Rhizobium sp. | reverse complement strand
TTATTCCTGGGCCCGCGTCTTCAACGACAATCCGTATGATCGCCTGCGCGGCTACACCAATGTCAACCTCGCGCTGATCCTCACCAGCCAAGCTGGCTGGCAGGTGATGGGCTACGTCAAGAACGTTTTCGATGTCACGGATATCACCGGCACGTTCCTCAACAGCGACGACAGCGGCCTGACCACAAATGTGTTCTTGACCGATCCGCGCCTGTTCGGCGTACGCGTCACGAAGAATTGGTGAGGGGGAACGAAAAATGAGTGAACTTATTCAAAAGTCCGATAGCCGCGGAGAGATCCGCTGGAAACTGCTCGCCGGTGTTTCGGTGCTTGCCCTGGCGGCGCACATGGCCTCCACCACGCAAGCGCGAGCCGAAGATGCCGATCGTCCAACTGTGTGGATCGAACTGGGCGGTCAGTGGAGCACGCTCCAGGACGGGGTCGAGCCATTCAATCCGGCCCTCATGGTGGACCGGCCTGCGAAGTTCGAGCCGTCACAAAAGTTCGAGAAGCCGGCCCGTCACGGTTTCGACGAATTCGGTGCGATCTCGCTGCAGCCGGACGGTTCGAACTGGGTCGTGAGTGCCGCCGTTCAATACGGCAGGGCGAGTACGAAGAATTACAATATGGAGCAGACGAATCCTGACTTCAAATACGTTTCGCCCGCTCCTCGGCTGGGGCAGCCGATTGCACAACAGTTCGCGGAGACGACCGCGAAGACAAGCGAGCAGCATCTCGTTGTCGACTTCATGGCCGGAAAAGATGTCGGCCTCGGCTTGTTCGGCAATGACAGCACGTCGGTCGTCAGCGCCGGCATACGTTTCGCGCAATTCCTCAGCCGGTCGAATATCGCCCTCAAATCCGATCCCGATTGGCACATCAATTCCGAATACTTCTCATACTTCCACACATACATTTCTTTTGGGCAATACTTCCACAGCCATCTGGCCAGCCTGAAGGCCGAAAGAAGTTTCACCGGTGTCGGGCCTTCCGTCTCGTGGAAATCGTCGCAGCGATTGTGGGGCGATTCACGCGATGCCTCGCTGATGCTGGATTGGGGTGTGAACGGAGCCATCCTGTTCGGCCGGCAGAAGTCGCACACCCATCATCAATCGACGGGCAAGTCGTTCTATCATATCGGGCCCTTCCTTACGGGGCCGGCAGCACCGCATACGACCGCAGTGCTTCCCGCAACACCCGATCACACGCGCTCGCGCAACGTAACCGTTCCGAACATCGGGGGCTTCGCCGGCCTTTCTTTCAAATACCCCAACGCCAAAGTAAGCCTCGGCTATCGCGCCGATTTCTTCTTCGGCGCTGTGGATGGCGGCATCGACGCCCGCAAGACCTACGACCGCAGCTTCTACGGCCCCTACATGACGGTCAGCATCGGCCTTTAAGCGCGTCACCTACATATATTCCAGAAGCGGCGGAGCCCCACTCCGCCGCTTTTTCTTTGTGCTCTGCTATCCTTCCGCCACCGCGGCGGGGCGCAACTTAATTGCCAAAAAATCCGGGAGGGATTCCGCGCCCTGATCCGTGGTTATGGGTGAGGGCATAGCCGTAACCCCGAAAGGCAGGACGCCCAAGGGATGGCAGACAGGCCAAAGACAGAGGCGGGAGAACCAGCGTTGCCGAACCCCGGCGATGCGGCGGGTATGGACGCGCTCAAGGCCTGGTTTGTCGCCGAGGTTCTGCCGCTGGAGGCCGTCTTGATTCAATATCTGAGCCGCGGCGGGCGCAGCCGATCCGATGTCGAGGATCTGCGCCAGGACCTTTACATGAAGGTCTGCCTGGCAGCGCAGCAGGAACTGCCGCGCGCCACGCGCCCCTTCGTGTTCAAGATCGCGCGCAACCTTCTGGTGGACCGCGTCCGCCACGAACAGGTCGTGCCCATCGACCAGGTGGAAAATCTCGAAGAGCTCAACATCGCCATCGACGAGCCCGCGCCCGACCGCAGCGTTATCGCGCGCCAGGAATTGCGCAAGCTGCAACACGTTCTCGACAAGCTGCCCGAGCGTTTCCGCAACGCCATCGTCATGCGCAAGATCGACGGCCTCTCGGTGCGCGAGATCTCCGAACGCACCGGCGCCGCCGAAAAGACGGTCGAAAAGCATTTGACCGAAGGCATGCGCGCGCTCGCCGACGCGCTTTATCGCGACACCCAGGAAAAGGGGAGGCCGCAATGACCGCCTCCGAACACAACCCCGTCCTGTCCGCCGACGAAGTTGATGCCCGCGCCGCCGCCTTCATCTTCAAGAAGCGCGATCTCGGCGTATGGAACGAAACCGACCAAGCCGAACTCGACACCTGGCTGAACGAATCCTTCGCCCATCGCACCGCCTATTGGCGCCTCGAAGCCGCGTGGGAACGCGCAGACCGTCTCGATGCGCTGCGCCCGCTTTCGCAGCACATTCAGCCCGCCTGTCCCGAACCGCGCTTTCGCACACCCTTCAAGATCGCCGCGGCTGCGGCGCTGATCGCCGCTGTCGGCGCGACTTTTTGGAAACTGCCGGCGCAGGAAAGCACAGGTTCCTATGCCACGCCGGTCGGCGCGCATGAGCGCATCACACTGGCGGATGGCACGCGCATCGAACTCAACACCAATTCCGAACTGCGTCTCGAAAAGAAGTCCGGCAACCGCGTGGTGCGGCTGGTGCGGGGCGAAGCCTTCTTCGAAGTCCGCCACGATGCCGCCCATCCCTTTGTCGTGCTCGCGCAAGGTCATCGCGTCGTCGATCTCGGCACCAAATTCGTGGTGCGCGAACAAAACGGCAGCATCCGCGTCGCCGTCCTCGAAGGAAGCGCGCGGCTGGAAGCAGGCGAGAACGGAAAGTCGTCCAAAGCCGCGGTCCTGAAGCCCGGTGATGTTGCGCTCGCCGCCAGAGGCACGATCCAGATCGAGAAAGAACACATCGACACGTTGCAAACGCAGCTCGGCTGGCGCCGCGGCATACTCGTCTTCCATCACGCCGCACTCGCGCAGGTCGCCGCCGAATACAACCGCTACAACGACCGACAAATCGTCATCGCCGATCCGGACGTCTCCAAACTCACCATCAGCGCCACGCTGCCGACCAACGATGTCGATGGTTTCGCCCGCATGGCGCAGAACTTCCTGGGCCTTCACGTCCAGAAAGACGCGGGCAAAATCGTCATCACGCATTGAAAAAGCATTCGCCATCAAAGAGGGGGCAAGATGAGCAACAGATATCTTCAGATTTTGGCCGCAACCACGATATTCACCACCGCCGCGTCCATCGCCGCGCAGGCCGAGACATTCAACATCCCAGGCGGCGATCTCGACTCCGCGCTCGAATCCTACAGCGCCCAATCCGGCGTCCAGTTGATGGTCCCGAACGCAGCGGTGCACGGAATCCGCACGAAGGGCGTCCGCGGCGATCTTTCCGACGGAGAAGCCCTTTCGCGCATTCTGAGCGGGACGGGATTCACGACGCAACGGGATGAAACCGGCGTCATCGGGATTGTGCGCGAGCGGCATAGTCAATCGGAAGTTCCGGATTTCCAACTGGCCCAGGCCACAGTGCCGCGGACTTCCGTCGAAACCGTGACGGTCACATCGTCGAAGCTCGGCGGGGCAGACGTTCAAAGCATTCCCATCGCCATCACCGCGCTGAGCCAGGAACAGCTCACATCGACACAAACCGCTGGTGGCCCCGATCTGGTGAAGCAGGTACCGAACCTGACCTTCACCAAGACGAATTTCACCGGCTACAACATCCAGATCCGCGGCATCGGCACGCAAGCTATCTCGGCGACGACCGATCCTGCCGTCGCCGTGTCCTTCAACGATGTGCCCTTCCTGCGCAATCATTTCTTCGAGCAGGAGTTCTTCGACGTTTCGCAGGTCGAAGTGCTTCGCGGCCCCCAGGGCACGCTCTATGGGCGCAATGCGACCTCCGGCGTGGTCAATGTGATTTCGGCAAAGCCGACCGAGCATTGGGAAGCGCAAGCTTCCGTCGATGTCGGCAATTACAACAGCCGCCGCCTCGAAGGCATGCTCAATGTACCGGTTCTTGACGACAAGATCGATCTGCGCGTGGCTGGGGAATGGACAAAGCGCGACGGCTACGCTTTCAACGATATCACCCAAGATGCGATTGACGGACGCGACCTGTGGTCGGGTCGCGTGTCCCTTCTCATTCATCCTATCGAAGCGCTGTCGGCAACGTTCGTCTACGAGCATTTCCAGGAAGACGACAATCGCGCACGTTCAACCAAGCAGCTTTGCGCACGTGCCGATGCACCGGCCGTTGTCAACGGTCCGGCGGGTCCGCAGGTGCCGAACTTCTTGAACAATGGCGGCTTTTATGGGAGCGGCGGCAATTTCGGAACCGTTTGGCTTGCGCAGGGTTGCGGCCCCGCTTCGCTCTATTCTTCTCAGTCCTACCAGACGCCGAACGCCGGTGCCATTCCTGTCGTCGCTTCGTTTGCCGCTCTTGCGCCGGGGTATATCTCGCTTCAAAACAGTGTCGATCCCTATGCGAGCGTTTTCCAGTCGCATGATCTTCGCATGATCAGTTCGCAGGTCGATCCTGTCTATCGCTCGAAGAACAACACCTACCAATTCAATGTCGATTACAATTTGACGGCCGATTTGACGCTCCATTCACAAACCGCCTATGGCGACGACTTTCTGTATTCCACGGAGGATTTCAATCGTTTCAATACGATAACGAACTTTCTGAAAGATCCCGTTTCCGCGTTTGGATCGACATTCGTCGGTCAGGATAACGAATACTGCGATCCACAATTCGGCTGTTCCAGCCGGTTCGTCGCGTTGGACCGTTCGTCGGAAACTGCCCGGCAATTCTACCAGGAAGTCCGCTTGAGTTCGGATATGGACGGTCCCTTGAATTTCGTTGCAGGCGGCAACTACCTCAACTATCGCACCAGCGAAGATTATTATATATTTTCCAATCTTCTTACGCTTTTCCAGGAACAAATGAACGCGCGCACGCCAAACGGGGCGACAAGCGCGGACGCCCCGCACATTCCCTTCGATGAAGCGATTGCAAATTCCTGCGAGCCGCAACCGGCCGATCCTACAACGATCGGCAATACGTTTTTCGGACTCGGCTGCGCCTATATCGATCCCAATCCGATCGATCAGGTGAACGGGCAGGGGCACAATTACTTCCTGAGCCACAATCCTTACACTCTCAAATCATGGGCCGGATTCGGCGAGATCTACTATCAAATCGCGCCGGACGTGAAACTCACGGGTGGCCTTCGCTACTCCGACGACATCAAGGACTTCCTGGTGTTCCCGAGCTGGGCTCTGGTTGCGGGCAAAGGCATTCCGCAGGAAGGCGAAATTCGCCAGGAGTGGAAGGAAGTGACGGGGCGTGCGGTCATCAATTGGACGCCGAAGCTCGATTTCACCGATCAAACGATGGTCTACGCGTCCTACGCGCATGGTTATAAGGGTGGCGGCGCGAACCCGCCGGGTGTGACCAATATCTATCTGGGCCCATACAACGTCGCTTCTCCCAGCAACCTGACCCACCCCGTGACATTCAAACCGGAGTTCAACGACGCATTTGAGTTGGGCACAAAGAACACGGCTCTGGATGGCTCTGTGGTCTTCAACGCGGACGTCTTCTATTACAAGTATAAGAATTATCAGATTTCGCAGATCGTGGATCGCACGGCCGTAAATCTGAACTTCAACGCGACCGTCCGGGGTGCCGAACTTCAAACCTCCTGGTCGCCGCTTCCGGGCCTCAAGCTTGGCTTTAATGGAGGCTACGAGAACGCAACCTTCGATGACGGCCAATCCGCAATCGATTTGATGGATCGCACTGCCGGCCACACCGATTGGATGGTTGTGAAGCCATATGTCACGCAGACGTCGAATTGCGTCCTGCCGACAGCCGCCGTCAACGAACTGATGACATATGGGTCTCCGGGCGGAGTGTACAACGCCATCACCACGGCATGCGAATATGCGTACAATTTCGGTCTCGATCCCGTGACGGCCAGCCCGTACATCGCGAACCCGGATCCGACAAATATGCCGGGCTATGCCGGATTCGATCCTTCGACAGCGCCGAATGGCGGGCAGGGTTTCACCAAAAATGTCGGCGGAAACCAGCTTCCCAATACGCCGCATTTCACCACCAGCATTTCCGCCGATTACTCCATGCCGCTGTCTGCCGATTGGGCGGGAACATTGCATGGTGATTTCTATTGGCAATCCGGCTCCTATTGGCGGATTTTCAACGATAGCGACTATGACAAGCTGCGGGGCTACACCAACATGAACTTCGCCCTGATCTTCACCAATCAGGACGGTTGGCAGGCAATGGCCTACGTCAAGAACGTGCTGGATACGACAGCCATTACCGGCGCGTTCCTGAACTCGGACGACACGGCGCTAACGACCAATGTTTTCGTCACCGATCCACGTCTCTTCGGTATCAGGCTGACCAAGAACTGGTGAGACAAATCCCAAGGTGCAAAGGCGGCGGAGAAATCCACCGCCTTTTCTTTGTGCCACCCTTCAAAACCTGTGCATGACTTGCCCAAACATTCGAGAATTAAAAACCGGCTAACGATCGGTTAATGCGATAAAATCGCATAAAATAAAGCGTTTCTGCATTTCTCCTAGCATCATGTGTCATTCCGGGAAAGGTCGGCAACGAAACGTTCATAGATATCCGTGCGATATCGCCTGCGTCGGGGATTCTCTAAGTACTGGGAGTCTGCGATGCACTCATCCACTCTGAAAGTTTTGCTTGGCGCTGCGGCGTGCTCGGTCCTGCTGTCGGGCTGCGTCACCGATGGCGTCTCGTTTGCCGGGGGAACAGGTCACGGCTTCACCGGCGGGGGCGGTTCCGGCAACAATGGCGGCGGCGGTGGCGACAATGGCGGAGGTGGTGGCGACGATTCCGGCGGCGCGCAGGCAAGCCTTCTGGGCGATGGCGTCGTCACGGTCACCGCAACGGGCACCACCGTCAGCACGCCGTCCTTGCTCGGCCAAAGCGGCATCGATGGATTGGATCAGGCCACATCCGGCATAACCTCCGCCGCCAATACGCTGCTGTCGAAGGGCAACGCGGCGTTGCCGCTCGATTCCGTCGCCAGTGCGGCCCAACCGGTGACATCGTTGTTGCCCGTATCGGCCGAAGTATCGAACACACAGATCGGTGCGGCGGCAACGCA
>CAZTCU010000139.1:0-7188 GCA_964612235.1 uncultured Rhizobium sp. | reverse complement strand
GTGATCGCAATGGGAACGCTCTGCACATCCGCGCCGCCGAGCTTCGACGACGTGACGGTGACCGTTTCCACTGAGCTGCGCGGCGCGGAGAGTTGCGCGATCTGGATCGTGGGTTCGGCAGCCGCGGAAGATTGCTGATGCACGATGGCGATGGCGCCGGAGGGATGGCGGTGCATGACAAAACCGGTGTCCGACAACAGGCGGGACAATGCATCCTCGTCGGTCAGATTGCCTTTCACGCCCGCCGTCCGAATGTCGCTGATGGCATCGCCGGATACGATCAGGGCCACACCCGTCTGTTTGCTGAACGTGTTCAACGCGCTTTTGAGATCACCCGCAGGGATGTTGAAGGACTCGGCTGCGACCGCACTTGTCCATGCGATGGCGCAGGCGCCGCCCAGCAGCATTGTCCGAAACAGTTTCGCGTTGATCATTAAATCCCCCCTTGGATGCTCAGCGTGTGATGACGATGGTGTCTCCGCGGCGGTCGACGCGGAGGTTGAAGACTTCCTGGGCGACGTCCACGAACGCGCTCAGGTCCTGTTTTGGAAAGGTGCCGACGACTTTCAGCTGCGCGACCGCCTTGTCGTCGATCACGATGTGGCGGGTGTTGTAGCGGTTGAATTCGGCGGCTGCGTCGGCAAGTGCTGTGTTGTCGAAGATCAGCACGCCCTTGCGCCAGCCCAGTTCGCTCGTCAGTTGTTGCTCCGACGCGCGCTTGAGAAACACCGAGGTCGGCGTGGCGATGGCGACATCGCCGGGCGACAACAGCATCGCCTGCGGCTGCAATTCGCGATTGTTGGCATCGAACCAGATGCGCCCGTCGAGCAGCGCCACTTCCAGGCGATCCGCCGTCTGCCGCACGAAGAACTTCGTGCCCAGAACGGTGATGCGCCGCTGGCCCGCCTGCACCACGAACGGGTGCTTGGTGTCGTGCGCGATCTGGAAATAGGCCTCGCCCTTGTCGATGGCGGCGAAACGATGATCGGGGCTGACATCGGTGCGCACCACCGTGTCGGTGTTCAATTCGATCTGCGAACCGTCGGCCAGCGAGACGACTTCGTGGCCGCCGATGGGCGTCGCGTAGGATTGTTCTTTTGCGCGCGGCGTGAAGAGGAGAAATCCGCCGCCCAGCACCGCGATGGCCGCGCAGCCCGCCACCAGCTTGACCAAGGCGGAAATCCATTTTCCGCGCGTGTCGGGCGCGGGCGGGCGGCGCTCGAACGGGCGCACCGCGATCAGGCGGTTGGTGTTGTCCCACGCCGCTTCGACGCGCCAATAGGCGAGCAGATTTCCCGGCGATTGCGCCAGCCATTTGTCGAGTTCGGCCTGGTCGCTTTCGCTCCAGTCCGCGCGGTCGCGGCGTTCGAGCCAGGCGGCGGCGCGCGTTTTCGCATCCTTCGCGTCGGCCAGCGGAAGCATTTCGCGATCTTCGCTCATGCCTTTTCTCCCGGCGCCGCATAGAGGAGATCGGCCAGCGCATACATGCCGTCCATCAGATAGGCGGAGACGGACGCCTCGCTCACATTCATGCGCAACGCGATCTCGCCGCGCGAAAGCCCTTCGACGCGGCGCAGGATCAGCGCCTCGCGCAAACGTGGCGGCAATTTGTCGATGGCCTGTTGCAGGCGGCGCAATTCGTCGCGTGCGATGGCGCTTCTATCCGGCCCCGGAGAATCCATCGCGATGCCCAGCGCATCGAGATCGGCCACCGCTTCAATCGGGATCACCTGCCGCTTACGCACGCGGCTGATGAGAAGGTTCCGCGCGGTGGTGAAAACGAATGGCTTGGTCTGGTCGGGAATCTGGCGGCAGGCCGTTTCGTAGACGCGGATATAGACGTCGTGAAGGATATCTTCGACGTCGCCCTGCTCTTTCCAGTTATGCCGCAGGAATTGCATCAAGAGGGACTCCAGCGGAAGCACCTCGCGCAGAAACCAGGCTTTGACTTCGGGTGAGCCCATGCCTGCGCCCAGAAAGGGGGCGCTTCGTTCCTCGCGATTCGATTCCGGCGTTTCGACCATTCCCCTAGCTTTCCGGCCCTTTCGGGCATGAGCTTAGGACCACTCTTTCATTGAGACGCCGCCCGAACGCGGATTTGAGTGCGGCCGGGCCAAAAAAATCGGACCGTTGGCGCGACAGGATAATTGTGTAATTTTCTTGCGGCCGGACGTATTTTGCTCCGGCGGCGCACCACCCTTTATAAGCCCGCAAGTCGGGGGCGGATTTCGTGATTCAGGAACAGACCGGGTTGGGCGTTTCGCTCGCGGGGAGCCTTTCCGGCCTGCGACCGGCGGCATCGAAAAAGCTGTCCGCGGTCGTACCCTGCTACAACGAAGAAGAAGGGCTTGCCGAACTTGTGAAGCGGCTTTCTGCCGCCTGCGCAGCGGCGGCGGGCAGCGATTACGAGATCGTACTCGTCAATGACGGGTCGGCGGACGGAACATGGGCCGAGATGGTGCGCCTGTCGCGGGACGTGCCGCAGATCGTGGGCGTCAATCTGGCGCGCAACCATGGCCACCAGCTGGCGCTCACCGCGGGTCTGTCGCTGGCGCGCGGCGAACGCATCTTCATTGTCGATGCGGATTTGCAAGACCCGCCCGAATTGCTGACGGAGATGATGGCCGCGCTCGATGCGGGCGCCGACGTGGCTTACGGCAAGCGCATCCATCGCGAAGGCGAAACCTGGTTCAAGAAAAGCAGCGCCAGCGCCTTTTATCGCCTGTTGCAGCGGCTGACCGATGCGCCCATTCCGGCGGACACCGGCGATTTTCGCCTGATGACGCGCCAGGTGCTCGACGTGCTGATGAACATGCCCGAACAACACCGCTTCGTGCGCGGCATGGTGGCGTGGATCGGCTTTCGCCAGGTGGCAGTGCCCTATCGCCGCGATCCGCGCTTCGCGGGCACCACCAAATATCCGCTGCGCAAGATGGTGGCCTTCGCGATGGATGCCATCACCGGATTTTCGGTGGCGCCGCTGAGGTTGAGTTTGTATCTCGGCCTCTTTTCCATTTTCCTTGCTGTGCTGGTGGGCGCTTTCGCACTATGGTCCTATCTGACAATGAAAACGGCTCCCGGTTGGACCTCTATCGCCATCATCGTGCTAGCATTCGGCGCGATGCAGATGTTCTGTCTGGCGATCATGGGCGAATATCTGGGCCGCACTTATATACAAACCAAGCAGCGGCCATTGTTCATCATCAAATCCATTCATCAGGGCGAAACCCCGCCGCCCGGCGCAAACAGTTGAGCACGAAGACCTCATGCTGATCGATTTCGCCAAGAAGGCGCTGAGTTTTCCGGTTGTGTTCGACACCTACCAAAGCTTGGTGGGATCGCCGGGTGCGCATCGGCGGATCATCACCGAGATGGTTCGCCCCAAAACTGACGAGCGGATTTTGGATATCGGCTGCGGCGTTGGGGCGATCGTTCCCTTCCTTCCCGAAGATATCGATTATGTCGGCATCGATCTGAGCGCGCCCTATATCGCCAAGGCTCAAAAGGACTACAGCGGACGCCGCACGTTTGTCTGCACCGATGTCTCGGTGGCGGATGCCGATATGCTGGGCACGTTCGACAGGGCTGTCGCGTTCGGAATGCTGCATCACGTTCCCGATGAGGTAGCCGATCAGGTGGCGGCGTTGGTCAAGCGTGTGGTGAAGCCGGGTGGGCACTTCTTCACGATCGACCCATGTTACGCGCCGGGCCAAAATCCCATCGCCAAGCTTCTCATCGACAACGATCGCGGCCAATTCGTGCGCGACGAGGCGGGCTATCGCCGGATCGTTTCCGGACTTGGCGAGGTGAAAGCGGGACTGCACCACGACTTACTGCGCATTCCTTATACGCAGTTGGTGATGGAAGTTACATTGAACTCCGGCAGGTTGGCCGCAAGCTGATAGCGGAACGATGGGCGGGGGCATAACAAAACACAGTTCCGGCGATTCCCTGACGAAAGGCGAACTTGGCCTGCTCGCATTGCTGCCGTTCGTTATCGGCGCAATCAATCCGATCGTCTTGGGAAATCGATTGGCCGATGTGGACACCTGGTTCTATCTCGGCCACTTCCTGTCACTCGGCAAATTCGCGCACGTAGACGCATTTTACGCAAACAACTACTACCAAACCAGACTGCCTTATACGATACCCGGATACGTCGTCTTTCACATCTTTCCCCTTATGCTGGCGAAAATCGTATTCGCCCTTTGCATATATGCGACGATCACCGGATCGCTTCTCTATACATTGAAATCCCAGATCGGCCGTCGCGCGGCGGTGCTCGCCGTGGCGCTGATGGCAACGGATATCTATTTTGTCCGCACCACTGCTTGGAATTACGTCGATAACGGCGTTCTTGCCTATCAGGCGGCTGCATTTGCCGCGTTGACGGCAGCAGGAGCCGAAAGAAGCCGTAAGATATTTTGGATTGCCGCCGCGGCGTTCTTCACAACATCCATGATATTCATACACATCGGCGCTGCGACTATTGCGCCGAGCATGGTGGCGTATGGCTGGATTCGCGTCAGGCCGGACAAACAGAAGCTGCGCCAACAGTCCGCGATACTGGCGGCGATCATTGCGGGCGTTTTGACCTGTCAGTGCCTCTACGGCTTTCTGAACTGGCTGATCTGGGGTGGGAAATTCTTTTTCATCTTTCAGCAGCTTTCCGCCGGACAGAACGAACTGAACCATATGGATCAGTGGCAGCCGACGCAGCTTCTGTTCACATATGGCGGCTGGCTCGGGGTGCACCTTGCCGCGTGGGTCGCAAGCCTGGCCGCACTGTCTATGGCTGCCTTCCGCCGCGTAAAACTCAAGCCGTTCGAGATTCTTTGCTACGCCTCTGTCGTCGTTCTCTATGCACTGCTCTTTCTCTTCGACAACGAAAAGCTGACCTATTTCCTTTCGCGGCAAGGATTGTACACATCGTTCTTTCTCTTGCTCTCCTATATGGCCATCGCGTGCCTGCTTTCGCGGGGGCAGGAGTTGTCCTTCCGATCCATATTGATCGTTTGCAGCTGTTTCGTTCTCAGCCTCCTGGTTCGGTTGTGGTTCGACGGCTCGGATATACCGAGCCTTCCCCAACTTCCTGTTTGGGCCACGGCAATCATTTTTGGAGCTTTGCTTATCGCCGCGTCCGTTCCCAGAACGCCCGCCTGGAAGACGGCGGTTTTATGTATCGCTGCTTTGCCGACACTGTTTCTTTGGTGGAAATTCGAGCCGACGCAGGACGTCTATAAAATCGTTGCCCAACTGAGGCAAATGTCTCGAGGCGACATTCCCCGACTGTGGATGGATAGGAACGACCCGATGTATTTGGAGAGCCTGACGTCCGCATCCGCAAGCTTCACGGAACGGGGTTGGTGGCTCCGCGGGGATGATTTTCCGATCGCTCCGCTCGATTCGTTGACAGGCGATAGAGTGTTCATTGCAAACAGCCGTATCCATTCAATGGCTCAAGCACTCGCAATGATCAAAACGCACGTCGACCGGGCAATCCCCATTGGAGAAACTCATCTGCATCTCTCCAAAGGCGAATTGTGGGTCGGCGAATTCAAAATATGGAATCGAATGGGCCTGCCGCCGCAAATTCCGAGAAGGCAGATCGAACACGAAGGTGTGCCGATGAGCTTGTTGACGTCTAATATTGGCCGGATCGCCGGCACGGCACGCACAGCCCATGCAGGCGACACGCCGGCCGGCATCTTGACGGCCGGGCCGGCGGCTGGATTGGCGGCTGGCAAATATGAAGTCGTCGTCGTTTACGGCCCAAGCGCCGGGGAGCAGGTTTGGGACCTCAGTGCGCGCACAAGCAAAGGTGTGCGCGCCATGGTTCGGGGCGGGTTCAAACCCACTCAGCGACACGATGCCCGCATTGTCGTGCCCATAACCTTCACACGGCGCGCCCAGAACTTTGAGTTTCACAGCTATTTCTCCGGCAAAGGCGAGTTGACCGTTCGTTCGCTCGCCATTCATCCCCTTGATTGAATGAGTTGTGCGGCACGCTGGCGCTTGATTTCGGCCGGGTGGAGGCCGAGGTTCGGCCCATGATCCGCAACCTGCGCTTTGCCGTCGTCCATCTCGCGCTTGCCGCGATGGTGCTGCGCGCGCTGTTGCCCGCCGGATGGATGCCCAGCGCTTCGGCGGGAACGCCGCTGGTCGTCTGCACCATGAACGGGCCCGAACAGATCGTTCTGGGCGCGGATGGCAAACCGCTCAAGCATCAGCCGTCGCAGGACGATGCGCGGCACCATGATATGTGCCCGTTCGCGGCGGCCGCGCATCTCGCATCACCTTCCGCACCGGCCGAGCCCGCCCTGCCCGGTTATGCCATTTTCCGCTCGCAGGACGTCGCAAGCAATTACGTCGCCACCGGCGCGCAACGGCACGCGCCGCAATCTCCCCGCGCCCCACCCGCTTTCGCCTGATCCGAATCCGTCTCGAACGTGCGCACCCTCGCGCGCGCTCGAACCATTCCATCAGCATTGAAGCGGAAAACCCATGTCCATTTTCCTGCGCCCGCTCTGCGGCGCATCCATACTTGCCCTGACAGGTGCATTGAGCGCGTTTGCGGCGGGCCAGCCGCCGGCTCCAAAAATCGAGACGGTGATTGTGACCGACGAACGCTTCGAGACGCCGGATATTCCGAACCAGACCGAAGGTATCAGCTCCGGTGAAGCGGAACAGCAGATCAACGTCGTCAACACCGAAGACATTCTCAAATATCTGCCGAGCATCCTGATCCGCAAACGCCACATCGGCGACACGCAGGACCCCGTCACCACCCGCACCTCGGGCGTCGGCGCCAGCGCGCGCAGCCTGATCTATGCCGACGGCATCCTGCTGTCTGCGCTGATCGGCAACAACAACACCAGCGCCTCGCCCAAATGGGGCATGGTGGCGCCGGAAGAGATTTCGCGGATCGACGTCATCTATGGCCCGTTCGCCGCGCAATATCCGGGCAATTCTATGGGCGAAGTGATCGAGATCGCCACGCGCATGCCGGAGAAGTTCGAGGTGAACGCGCAGGCCGACGGCGCGCTGCAGAGCTTCAGCCAATATGCGACCAGCGATACCTATTCCACCTATCAGATGAGCGCCGGTATCGGCGATCGCACGGGCACCTTCGCATTCCGGCTGGGCGCCAATCATCTGGATACTTACGGCCAGCCGCTTTCCTACATC
>CAZTCU010000138.1:0-7191 GCA_964612235.1 uncultured Rhizobium sp. | reverse complement strand
TTGGCCAGGCATGGGTCAGCTTGAGGCCGGGCCCGTTCAGCGTCAGCGAGATGCTGGCGATGCCGATACCTGTTCCCTGTAGTCCCACCGGCACCAGGACACGCTGTCCCGCTTTCAGGTCGCGCGTGAACTGGCTCGTGCCGTCCGTGCCGACTGGGCCGGCTGTTTTGACAGTGACGGTGTAATTGCCGGGCTTTCCTTCGACGTTGTCGAGATTGAGTCCCGCCTGAATGTGGTCGCCAGGTGCGAGAAAGCGTGGCAATACGAGATCGGCAACGACGGGGTCGCGCACGGTGAGCGGGCGATCCGCATGGCCGAGCTTCGCATCGCTGAACGCCACCGCCATCAGCCGCAATTCGCCGTTGAAATCGGGGATGTCGATGGGGACGTTCGCGTTGCCGTTGGCGTCGAGCTTCACAAGGCCCGAGAACAACGCGACGGTGCGCGTGGGCACGACGGCAAGCGGACGGCCTCCGAAGGAATCGCCACCTTCGCGCAACGATCCGATGGCGCCCTTCTCGGCCTTGATGAGACGGCCGTAATCATCGCGCATTCCGACGCCGAGGCGGCGCTTGCCGAAATAATACGTTACCGGATCGGGCGATTTGAATTCGGTCAATTGCAGAATGCCTTCGTCGACGGCGGCAAGCGTGAGGTAAGCGGTTTCTCCGCCTGCCAATCCTTTTATGTTCACCGGAAGGTTGAGACGCTGGCGCGGCAGAACCTTTTTCGGCCCGCCGATGTTCACCGCCAAGGTGCGCGGGGCGTTGTCGATACCGAGCCACGCCACACCGATGGCGCGAACGGGTTCGCGACCCGTCGCATCGTTCAGCGCGCGGTAATGCGTGACCAGAACATATGCACCCGCCCCCCAATCGGCGGACACCGGAATGTCGATGGTCGCACCGGCCTTCGGCGCACGGATCAGCTGCGAGGAAAACACGCGGTCGCCCGCAACCACCACCAACGCGCGGCCATCCGAACCCGGCTTGATGGAGATGTGCGCGGTCTGGCCGGTCGCATAAGACGGTTTGTCGGCCGCAACCGGAATGCGGTCGGGACGATCCGCTGCCGCATTCGCTGCCCAGCCGGAATAGAAGCGATAGCTCGCGGAGGCACCGCTCTTGGGATCGGTGACGACGAGGCGATAGGAGCCCCATGGCATCGCTTGCGACAGCCGCGCGGGCGCGGACGCCGAAATGCCGAAGGTGCCGCCCGCGATCAGCCGGTCGCGCGTGATCGCCTGATACTTCCATTCATTGCCGTCGAGATACCATTGGTAATTGGTGTCCTCGCGCATCCAGCTATAGCTCAAGCCTTCGAGCGCGATCCGTTTGCCGCTCGCATCGACCGCAATCGCCTCAAAGCCCGCCTTTGCGTTCTCGCCAACGGAGCCGTCGAAATCCGGCCGCAGGCCGATCAGAACGTCGTTGGTGCGCACGGGAAGCTCGACGACCTTATCGGTCGTGCGCCCGCCCGGTTCGTGCATCGAGACTTTCACCACCGCCTTGAGCGGCAATGTGGTGGCAGCGAGTTCGGCGATGGTACCGCTGACATCGGTCACGCCGTTCTGATCAGAGTCGGGCACGGTGAGCGTGACCAGCACGTCGTCGAATGAATCCTCCACGCGGCCAAAGCTGTAAGCGGCGAAAGCGGGGAACGGTTTCGGGTCGCGCGTGATGCGCGCTTCGCCATCGCCCGAAAGGCCGGATGCGGGCGCGCCATAGAGGAAGCGGGTTTCGGCACGCACATGGAATTCGCTTTTGGGATGCAGCACCGGTTGTTCCGGCGTCAGTGTCACCTTCAACCGTTGCGGCACGAAATCGGCGACGTCGAACTGCACGCGGCCGACCGCATCAGCTTTCGGATCGACATAGGCCGCGATCTGCCAGCGGCCGTGCGGGGCCGTGACGTTGAGATCGACCGGCCACCATGCGCTGCCCGCCGCGAGCGCATCGCCCGCGAAGGTCTTGCGGCCCACTTCCATCCCGTCGGGGCGTGTGGCGACAAGCGTGAGCGGCGCCTTCACTGCCTTGCCCACGCGGTCGCGCAGCATTGCCGTGGCCTGCACGGTTTCGCCAGGGCGATAGACACCGCGCTCGGTATAAAGAAATGCGTCGATGGGACCGGGCGTGCTGCGCCCGCCGACACCGCGATCCGTCAGATCGAAAGCGGGGCGGCGCAAATCGAGAAAGCTGAAATCCTTGTCGCTGCCATAGGCCATCACCACGACGGGCTCGTCGCCGCCCTTGCCGCGGAAAAAGCCCGCGCCGAAATCCGCACGGCCCGCGCCATCCGTCGAAGCGGTGGACAACAGGTTGTTGTTGCGCGCGACTAGGGTGAGTTTCACATCGCTCAACGGTTTGGCCGTCGCGTAGGACCGCACGAAGACGGTCAGCCCGTCCGCGCCCTGGAAAGTGGTGAGCGCGATATCGGAATCGATCACCCATTGGGCGGCGACGGGGCTGTAATCGTAGCCGTCATTGCTCTTTTTCTTGTTGGCGTCGCTCGCGATTAGCACATAGGCGCCAGGCGGCTTGCCCTTCAACACGTCGTTGATCGGAATCAGTGTGGTGACGGTGTCGTTGGCGACGTTGGCGACCTCCACAGTGCCGGTCCACACGACCGAGCCCTGGTTGTTTTCGATCTGCTGCTCGTCCCAATGATAGAGCGCGGTCTGATCCAGCACGCCGCTTTCGAGCTGCGACAGCAGCCGGTCGCCGACCCGCACGATCTTGAGCGACAGCTTCTTGATGTTCACCGTCATCACCGGCACGCCGTCGCGGTTGTCGCGCGGAAGGATGATGCCGCCGGTGAAGCGCACCAGCGCGGGCTTGTCGCGCAGTTCGACGGGAATGGTCTCGCCGGCCCCGAGTTTCTCGCCGCCCGCGGACGGCAGACCCTGCTTCAGCGCCACATTATATGTCTTGTTGAAATCGAAGCCTGCCAGACACAGCCGGTCGTCCACCACGCGGGCGGCGGTCTGGGTCTTGGGATCGACGGTGAAATAGTCTTCGTAAAGCGTCTTGCCACTCGCATCGAGTTTGCGCGTGAAAACGAGGCAGGCTTCGGCGCGCGGCTTGCTGGTATCGATCTCGACTCGGCGAAAAGCGAACTCCGGCGCTTGCGCCATCTGTTGCGGCGTCTGCTGGTTGACGAGACCGGAGAGGAAGCCCCCGAACGAACCTCCGCCTCCAGCAGTGCTGCCCGGATGTCCAAAGAAGCCGAATTGCCAGGCGCCAAACACGACAACGACCGCCGCGGCGAACACCGCGACGGCGACGGCAAACGAACGTTTCATGGTGATCCCCGAACACGACGGCGGATAGCCGGTCAGCGGATGAAGCGTAGCGTTCCCACTTCACATCCGCAAACAAGAAGAGCTTCTTCCACAATCTTGGCGGCAGCATGGCGCCTTCGCGCCGGAATGAAGAAAAACGCTTATTCTTCGGGACAATCGAGACGGCCGTTCGCGAACCGGCAGACGCGTTCGATCGCGCCGTCGACACCGTGCACGTCGATCCGCCAATCGGCGCCCTCTTGCGTCATCAAGAGGAAGCCGAAACCGGGAAGCGAGATGCCGTCCTTCACATGCCAGGTGCCGAGATTGGTGTTGGCGAGACTGGCCGACGCCTTGTCGAGCTTGTCGCCGCCATTACCGGCAAGAAGTTGCGGTGGGTGATCGCCCTCGTAGTTGATCGCCTCGAAAGCATGAATGTGTCCGGAAAGCATGAGCTTGACCGGCGCCAGCACGCCGTCATCGAGACTTGCGATCAAAGTGCGGTTGCCGCCGACGGTGAAGCCGAACAACCGCACGGCGCCCGCGATGGGGCGATGCATGGCAAGCCAGATCGGCGCGGGCGCGAGTTTTGAAAGATTTTGAAATTCTGCGCGATAGACCTCTCGCTCCGCCGTATCGACAAGCTGGTCGGGCGCGTTGGCATCGTCCATCACCACCAGGTTCATCGCGCCCAGCGGCACGACATAAGGCGGAAGATGCGCGGCGCAAGGTGCGGCAGCGTCGAAAGCGTTCGGCCCCATCAGGCGCAGCCAACCCGGACCCGCGCGCTGACAATCTTCATGGTTGCCGCGCACCAGCACGAGCGGGACGGTTTCCAGCAGCGACTTTGCGGGCGAGAAAAAATCGGCATTCCATGTCGTCCAATTGTCGCCATAAGGGCTGCCGCCGCAGGCCTGCGTTTGCTTCCTCGGGCAGGCGCTTTCGCGGTAGAGATAGTCGCCGACATGGATGACGAGATCTGGTTTCAGCCTGGCGATCTGCGACGCCACGCGCAGGAAGGGCCATTTGTCGGGGTTGTTACAATCCTGAACCGTCCCATCCTTGATGCGGCAGCCCGTGTCACCCAGCACCGCGATGCGTTGCGGGGCGGCTTTCGGCAGCGGTATCGCTGCGCCGTCCAGCATGATTTGCTTCGCGGACGCTGGAAGAACCGTGCTGCACACGCGCGGGAAACTTGCGTCCGGCACGGTGCGGGTTTGCAGCGCAATTTTCCTGCCGTCGGCGGTGATGCTGGGGCAGGTGCCGCTTGTAACGACGCGCAATTCGGCAGCGCCGCCCGGCCCCATCTGAACCCAGTGGGCGGCGGTCTGAGCGTGGGCTGCGAGCGGGACGAGAACAGATAAGAAGGTGAGAACGATCTTTCGCATCCGGCGAGTATGCCGGAAGAGGATGACGCGGGCGAGACGGGCCGCCCGCGCCACTTATCTTATGATCCGCTGACCGGCGCCCAGTTTCCGTGGAAGCCGAACGGCACACGGCGCGGAAGTTCTGCTGTCGCGATGGGGCCTTTGTCGATGGCCTGGGCATCGAGCACCACGAGGTCGCTGCGGTTCTCGTTGCCGCGATAGACCACGGCAAGGATCCAGCCGTCGCCCTCCGCCGCACTCGGCCCGCGTTCGACGAAAACGGGTTCGCTCGTCACATCGCCCTCGTCCAACGTGTAGGCGATGCGCTTGCCAGTCCTGGTGTCGAAATGCGCGATGGAATCGAAATGGGTATTGAATTCCCTGCCCGAGCGAGCGGCGAACCAGCCGTGACGATAGGAAAGCCCGGCCCTGCGGTCATCGACGCGCGGGAATTCACCGGCCATGTCGTCCAGCGTCTCGCGCTTGATGACATCGGAATTGCCCGCCAGATCGAAGGTCCAGCGGCGCAAGATCGCCGCGCTGCGTTCGCCCGGCGAACCGTCGGCGTTCGGGAAGAGTGGTGCGCTCGGATATTCCATCACGTCGGCGAAGATTTTGCTGCCCTCTTCCCATGCATTCATCACATGGAAGACATAGTTGGGATCGGTCTTGAACCAGCGCATCTTGTCGATGGACTGGTCGCGCGCCAGTACACCGACAAAGGCGCCCACTTCCGGTTCCCATGCGAAAGGCGATTCGCCCTTCATCGCGCGGTCGAGGCTACCGGTCAGCGGCAACACCGGAATGAGAATGTGCCGGTTCGTGACCATGAAATCGTGGATCATGCTGGCGAACGGCGCATCGAAACGATCGAGCCGCGTAACCTTACCCGCCTTGTCGACAACGCCGAAGGCCACATTCTTCCCGAAGAACTCTTCGCCCGCCATGTAACCGAAGAACAGCATCTCGCCGGTTTCCGGATCGATCTTGGGGTGGGCAGTGAAGCGGTGGGCATCGCCCGCGTAAGAGAGATAGCCCTTCGGTCCAAGCGTGCGTGCATCGACTTCAAAAGGCTGATGACCTTCTTCGAGCGCAAGCAGCTTGCCCGCGTGATAGAGAATGTTGGTGTTGGCGACGCCGGAGTCTTTTCCGATCACCGACGGATCGCTTGTCATCGGATTGCCGAAGGTGCCGAACATCGACTGGCCTGCCGCGTGTTCCAATTCCCATTTCGGCGTGCGGACCCAGCGGTTGCGGTAGCTCACCTTGCCGTTCTCGATGTGGAAGGCATGCAACATCCCGTCGCCCGCAAACCAATGATAGTTCTCGTCGCGCGGATCGAATTGCGGGTTGGGGCCGGTGCGATAGAGGCGGCCCGCCAGTTCGCGCGGCATCTCGCCTTTCACGGGCAGATCGGCGAAATCGTCTTCGCTGCGGATGGGGGCAAAATTGCCAGCGAGAAAAGGATTGATGCGGGCGGGCGCGTTCATGACCATCCTCCTTTGCGAATAGTATAATATACGATGTAAATTATGTTAGGCTAATTTACAAGAGGTGAGACCAAAAATTCATGCCGCGCGCCCTATCCCCTTCTGAAATCGAGGATTTTCGTGATCGCCTGTGCGAGGTCGCGACCCGTATCTTCGCCGACAAGGGTGCCGACGGCTTCACCATGCGCCAGCTTGCCACCGAACTTTCGGTGAGCCCGATGACGCCCTACCGCTATTTCAAGGACAAGGACGACATCCTGGCCGCCGTACGCGCCCGCGCCTTCGATCAGTTTTCCGAAACGTTGGAGAATGCCTACGACTCGGGAAAAACGCCTATCGAGCGTTCGGCGGCAGTGGGCCGCGGCTACGAAGCTTTCGCGCGCAGCCATCCCGAAGCCTACAAGCTGATGTTCGACGTTTCGCAACCCAACGAGCAGGATTATCCCGATCTGATGCGAGCCGGCGAGCGCGCGCGCAAGACGCTGACGCGGCACCTGGAAGGCTTGCGCGATGCGGGCCTCATCAAGGGCGATCCGCTTCTGATCGGAACCGTCGTGTGGTCGGCGATGCACGGCGCGCTGATGCTGCAGCTCGCAGGGAAATTGCCGCCGGAATACGATTTCTCGCGCATCCGCAACGAGATCTTCGGCATCGTCGCCAATGCTTATGGCGCGCTAGGAAAACCGTGAACCTGCTCGCCGCGTCTCCGGAGCTTTATCCGCAGAAACTGGACTTGGCGCAGCAGCGCGTATTGGTGATCCGCATGACGGAGCACGTCTATCGTGCGACGAGCTTCCTCGACGACCGGATGCTGAGCGCCGAAACAACGGGGCACTGGGTCGCCTTGGAAGCGGTACTGACGCTAGCCTGGCAAGTGCACGCCAAGCCCATTCATTTCATCTTCCATACCGGACATGTCGGTTCAACTTTGTTGAGCCGCTTGCTCGACGAAGCGGCCAACGTACTTCCCTTGCGCGAGCCGCTGCCCTTGCGAACGCTTGCAGAGGCCTTCGATACATCAAAGCCCAATCTGCTGCATGACCGCGCATTCGAA
>CAZTCU010000137.1:0-7219 GCA_964612235.1 uncultured Rhizobium sp. | reverse complement strand
CATCGAAGACCTGGTGGAGGAAATCGTCGGAGACATCGAAGACGAACACGACGAAACCGCCCAACAGGTCCGCGCCCTCGAACAGGGCGTCTACGCCGCCGACGCGCGCACCGATTTGGAAGATTTCAAGAATCTCACCGGCATCGACCTGAAGCTTCCCGATACCGACGAAGATATCGACACGCTGGGCGGTCTCGTTGCGTCCCTGCTCGACCGCGTGCCCCAGCGCGGCGAGATCGTGCCGCATCCGTCGGGCTACGAGTTCGAAGTGATGGAGGCCGATCCGCGCCGCATCAAGCGCCTGCGCATCCGCCCGCCGCGAAAACCGCCGGAGACAACCTGAAAATGGCCGCGACGTCGCTCGGCGCCGCATCGTTCGACGGCCTTGCGCGCGCAGGCGATCTGTTGCGCGCTTTGTCCGGCTGGAAGCGCTTTGCCGCCTCGCTGGTGGCGGGCGGATTGTCGGCGCTCGCCTTCGAACCGTTCAATATCTTCGCAGCGCAGCTTCTGGGCTATGCCGCATTGGTGCTGCTGCTTGAGGGCGTTCCCGACGCCCGGCGCCGTACCTTTCGTTTCGCGCTCACAGGTTGGGCTTTCGGCTTCGGCCAGTTTCTGGTGGGCCTCTACTGGATCGGCAACGCTTTCGAAGTCGATGCCGCCAACCACGCCTGGCAGATACCGTTCGTGCTGGCGCTGCTGCCGGGCGGGCTGGCGCTGTTCCCCGCGCTCGCCTGCGTGGTGGCGACCGGCTTCTGGCAGAACGGACCGGCGCGGGTGCTTGTGCTGTCCGCTGCGCTTGCACTCTCCCAATATCTGCGCGGCCACATCCTGACGGGTTTCCCGTGGAATCTCGCCGCCTATGGCTGGGGCGCCGTACCGGAAATTCTGCAAAGCGCGTCGGTGCTCGGCTCTTACGGCCTTAGTCTCATCACCATCCTGCTCGGCGTATCGCTTGCCGAACTGTGCGCTCGCGGCCGTCCGCGCGCTTATATACTGCCGGGATCGATGGCCGTCCTGTTCGCGCTGATATGGACGGGCGGCGCAATTCGCCTTGACGCAACCGTCCCGGACGTCCCGAATGTCCGTCTACGGATCGTCCAGCCGAACATACCGGAAGCCGAAAAATTCGAGCCCCAATTCGTGACGCGCAACTGGCGCCGGCTGCTTGGCCTAAGCCGCGCCGAACAAGGTCCAGAACCCACGCACATCATCTGGCCCGAATCGGCGCCGCCCTTTTTCCTTGGCCGAGAACCCGCGGCATTGGATGAAATTGCGGTGCTCACCGGTACCAATCATGTGCTGATAACGGGCGCTGCTCGTGTTGCGAAAAATGCCGAAGGTGAACGCAAATACTACAACAGTGTTTATGTTTTCGGTCACGGTGGCAGGCTTGCGGGGCTTTACGACAAATTTCATTTGGTTCCGTTCGGCGAATACTTGCCGATGGAATCGTTCTTTCACGCGCTCGGTATCGACAAGCTTGTAAATTCGCCGGGTGGGTTTTCCGCAGGCCCCGGTCCGCGCACGCTTGTCGTGCCCGGCGCCCCGCTGGTGAGCCCGCTCATCTGTTACGAAGCGATCTTTCCCGACCAAGTCACGGGTTCGCCGCGTCCGAAATGGCTGGTCAATGTTACGAACGATGCATGGTTTGGTACGTTTTCCGGGCCTTATCAGCATCTTCTGAGCGTTCGGGTGCGCGCCATCGAAGAGGGCCTGCCGATCGTGCGCGCCGCGGGTACGGGCATTTCGGCAATCATCGATCCCTTGGGGCGCATCAAGGGTGAATTGGGTATGAACCGCATGGGCGTGGTCGATGGCACTCTGCCGCAGGCGCTGCCGCCGACCTTCTACGCCTTGCACGGAGACGTGCTTTTTGCCGGACTTATCGTGCTATTAGTGGGGCTGGCGGGCTTCCTCGCACGTCGTCCAAATGAACGATAGCCTTAACGCCATTGCGAATATATCTTCCGATTGCCCGCGCGATATGTCTAAGTTCCAAACTGCGAAGCAGAGCTGTCGAAGAGCACCGTGCCAAGAAAACAAGCAGATCCGATTGACGCCCAGGTAGGCAACCGCGTGCGGTTGAGGCGGATGCTCGTGGGCATGAGCCAGGAGAAGCTGGGTGAACTGCTGGGGCTGACGTTCCAGCAGGTCCAGAAGTATGAGAAGGGCGTCAACCGCGTCGGCGCCGGAAGATTGTTTCGCATCGCGCGAATCCTGAACGTCGATATCCCTTATTTCTTCCAGGATGTGCAGGACAGCCTGTCCGGCCCGCAGCACGGCTTTGCCGAAGAAGGTGCCGCCCCGCCCGTGATGGAGTTCGTCTCCAGCGGCGAGGGCTTGCAGCTAAGTCTCGCCTTCATGCGCATCAAGGACGCGAAGGTGCGCAAGCGCGTGCTCGAACTGGTCAAGAGCATGGCCGATTCCACCGAAGACGCGGCCGACTAGGATTTGCTTTTCCGCGACGCTTTCTCGTCGAGCCCCGACTGGCCCTCGCGCGCCTTGAGCGCGGCATAGACGTCGCCCGGTTCGATGCCAGCCGCCGCCCACAGCACCAGCAGGTGGTAAAGGACGTCGGCGGATTCCGCGGCCAACGCTTGTCTGTTTCCGGAAACCGCGGCAAGCGCGGTCTCGACCGCTTCTTCGCCGAACTTCTTGGCGCAGCGTTCGACACCGCTCTTAAGAAGCTTCGCGGTGTACGATGTTTCGGGATCGCTCCCTTTGCGAGACGCGATCGTCGCAAACAGCTTGTCGATCGCGTGCTCCTTCATCTCAATTCCCGCGTTCGTCGAGCAGGCGGCGCGCGATCACCTGCGCCTGGATTTCGGCCGCACCCTCGAAGATGTTGAGGATGCGCGCGTCGCACAACACGCGGCTGATCGGATATTCGAGCGCGAACCCATTGCCGCCATGGATCTGCAATGCATTGTCCGCGCAGGCCCAGGCCACGCGCGCGCCCAGAAGCTTCGCCATGCCCGCTTCGAGATCGCAGCGGCGTCCTTCGTCCTTTTCGCGGGCGGCGTGATAGGCGATCTGCCGCGCGATGGCGATTTCGACGACCATCAGCGCGAGCTTGTCGCGCACGCGCGGGAAATGGATCAGCTGCTGGCCGAACTGCGTGCGCTCCAGCGCATAGCGAAGCCCAAGGTCGAGCGCGCAAAGTGCCACGCCCACTGCGCGCGCCGCTGTTTGAATGCGCGCGGATTCGAAGGTCTGCATGAGCTGTTTGAAGCCCTGCCCTTCTTCGTGACCCAGTAGATTGTCCGCCGGCACCTCGAAACCGTCGAAGCCGATCTCGTATTCCTTCATGCCGCGATAGCCGAGCACTTCGATTTCGCCGCCGGTCATGCCTTTCGCGGGGAACATTTCCTTGTCCGTGCCGCGCGGCTTTTCGGCGAGAAACATCGAAAGCCCGCGATAGCCGGGCACGTCGGGATTGGTGCGCACCAGAAGCGTCATCACGTCGGCGCGGGCTGCGTGGGTGATCCAGGTCTTGTTGCCATAGATCTTGTAGGTGTCGCCTTCCTTCACCGCGCGGGTGCGCAGGTTAGCCACGTCGGATCCGCCATTGGGCTCGGTGAAGACGGCGGTCGGCAATTTTTCGCCGCTTGCAATCTTGGGCAGCCAATAGTCGCGCTGATCCTTGGTCGCGCCCGTGAGGATCAGTTCGGCTGCGATTTCCGAACGTGTCGCCAGCGATCCCACGCCGATATAGCCGCGCGAAAGCTCTTCGGAGACCACGCACATCGCCGTCTTCGAAAGGCCCGCACCGCCGAACTGTTCGGGAATGGTGAGCCCGAACACGCCCAGTGCGGAAAGCTCCGAAATCACTTCGAGCGGAATCAGTTCGTCCTTCAAATGCCATTGATGCGCGAACGGCGTGACCTTCTCCTGCGCGAAGCGGAAGAACTGTTCGCGGATCATGGCCATCGTGTCGTCGAGGCCCGGATCTCCCACGAACATCGCGCCTTCATGCTTGGCGAGATATTCGGCGATGCCGGCGCGTACCTCCGCGCGCGTGCCGAGCTGCGCCAGTTCGTCGACCGCGGGCGACCAGAATTCGCCGATCACCTCGTTGCTCAGGCCCAGATTGTAGGGCCGCGCGATTTCGTTCTGGCTCATGGCGATGCCGCCCGCGAGCTGGGCCAGATATTCCCCGAACGCCGCCTGCAGGATGAGCTGTTCGATCTCCCCGAACTTGCCCTCGCCGTCCAGCGCCCTGGCCCAGCGCGCCATCTGGCGCAGCGCCTCCACATAGGTCGCGTACCAGGCCAGCCCATGGGCCGCCCGCTGTTCCCGGTCCACCGCCTTGGCGGAAATCTTGCCGTTCTCGGTGACCATTTCGGCGACCGAATCCTTGGCGGCAGCCAGAAGGCCCTCCGCGGCCAGAACGGCCTCGTCGCAGCGGTCGAGCAGGTGGGGAACGATGGGTGCGTTGGTCATGGCAGCCTTGAAATCTGTGTCCGGAAACGGCGGCCGGGACATTACAAAACTTGTTTCCGCAGCGCACCATAGGCAAGAGCGGCATATTTCCGCCCTTGAGGGTTAATTCTGGCCACCGGCGGCAATCCAGCGGCCGATTTTGGCATCGAGGATCGAAAGCGGCATGGGCCCGTCCAGCAGAACGGCATCATGGAAGGCCCGGATGTCGAATTTCGGCCCCAGCGCCGCCTTGGCCCGGTCGCGCAGCCGCAACAGATCGAGCTGTCCCGCCTTGTAGGCCAGCGCCTGCCCCGGATAGGCGATGTAGCGGTCGATCTCCGCTTCCACATCGGTCCGGGTGAGCGAGGTGTTGTCGAGCATGAATTGGATCGCCTGCTGGCGCGTCATCTGCCCGTTGTGCATTCCGGCATCGACCACCAGCCGGCACGCCCGCCACATGTCGAACGATAGAAAGCCGAACTCCTGATAGGGATCGGTGTAGAGGCCGAGCGTCTTTCCCAACTGTTCGGTGTAAAGCCCCCAGCCTTCGATGAACGCGTTGGGGCCGTTGAAGCGGCGGAACGCGGGAAGGCTCGTGTTCTCCTGCGCCAGCATCATCTGCAAATGATGCCCAGGCATGGATTCGTGCAGCGACAAAACCTCCGTCGTGTAGGTCGGGCGCGACGGCAGATCGTAACCGTTGATGTTGAAGATGCCGGGCCGCGAACCATCGGCCGATGCCGGTTCGTAATTGGCCGCTGCCTGCGCGGGCGCCTGGAAATCGTCGAAGAATTCGATCTCGAACGGCGTCCTCGGCAGGTGATCGAACACGCGCGGCAACGCGCCCGCGATCTTCGCCTTCACGTCTTGATAGGCGGCCATCATCTCGTCGCGGCTCTTGAATTTGAATTTCGGATCATTGCGCAGATAAGCGCGAAACGCAGGCAGATCGCCCTTGAACCCGATCTTGTCCTTCACCCGCTCCATCTCGGCCTTGATGCGCGCCACTTCCGCAAGCCCGATGCGATGGAAGTCCTCAGGCGAGGTGTCCTCGGTCGTGTGATGCCGCACGAGATAGAGATACATCTCATGTCCGCCCGGCATCGCCGAAAGCCCAACGCTGTCGCGCGCCTTCGCCAGATATTCGTTCTTGAGAAAATCGGCGAGCCGCCGGTATGCCGGAATGACCACACTGGCCACCGTCTCGCGATATTCCTCGGCAATCCGTGCGCGATCATCGCCCTTGATCGTGTCCGGCATGTTCTTCACCGGTCCCGTGAACACGCTGTCGTCGACGGGCTTGTCTGCCTGCTCCTCGGCCTGCGGGATCACGCGCACCACCACCGCCCTCGGCAAGGTCACGCCGGTCCGCATCCCGTCGCGCATCCGCGCAATCGCGGTGTCCATCCAATGCGCGAAGCCCTTCATGCGCGACATCGCCTGCGCATATTGCGCCGTGGTGTTGAACGGAAAGCGCCCCCGCCATTCCATCTCGGTCGCGAAATAGACCTGCGCCCCGCCGAACTGTTCCAGCGGCAGCATCTGAAACCGCTCGGCGATCCCCGGCGCCAGCGATCGCGCCTCGTCATCCAACTGCCAGGCAAATATTTTGCGCGACAGCCGGTCTTCCTCGTCCAGTCCGCGCGCATTGATCCTCGCAAGCCGCGCGCGGAAATCCGCATTCTCCTTGCGTGCCTCCACAAGGAATTCCGGCGTCAGCGTGTCTTCATATTTGTCGAGAAAGCGCGTATCGCCGCGCCACAGCGCATCGGTCGGATAAAGTTTCAGGTGCGCGTCGTCGTAATCCTTGAGCAACGCGGCCAATTCTGTCGAAGGCGCGGCCTGCGCCACTCCCGCAAACAAAAGCGCGAACGCTAGGAGGAGAAATTTCATATAGCCATCTTACCTGCCCGCAGAGGCAAGGTAAGTCAGGATGGCGAAACCGTGATCAGCACGGCGAAATTGTTGGTGGGCGTCTTGTCACCGCCCGATTTCACATAGCTGGCTTTGAGCGTCACTGTGCCTGGTGTGCGTGGCGTGAAGGTGAAGATGGTGGTTTCCGGTGCATCGGGTGCCAGCACCGATTCCGTGCTGCGGCCCGACAGCGAGAGTTCCGGCGTCAGATCGCCGTCCAGCCGCCAGAAGCCCGTCCCGCGCGTGCCGGGAAGCCGCAACGTGAGCGGCTGTCCCGAAACCACGGTGATGGTCTTGCCCGCATCCTTGTCGGTGATCGTTACTCCGTCCGCGAACGCGGGCGCGGCGATCAGCATCGCCGAGATCAATCCCGAACGAAGAACGGTATGCGCGATGACGCGGCCCATGCGTATCTCCCTTTCCCGTCAGAAACGCGAAACGCAGTTACGCAACAAACTCAGCGGCCACTGCCCTCCAGCACGTCTTCGTAAGTGCGAAGGCCGGGCTTCTGGGCGTTGACGAGCACCGCCATGTTACCCGGCAGATGTTCGTTCTTCCACATCTTCGTGTGCGCGCGGGGAATATCCGACCACGAGAACACTTCCGACATGCACGGATCGATGCGGCGCTCCACGACCAGGCGGTTGGCCTGGCTCGCCTGCATCAGATTGGCGAAATGCGAGCCCTGAATGCGCTTCTGGCGCATCCACACGTAACGCGCATCGAAGGTGATGTTGTAGCCGGTGGTGCCAGCGCAGAAGACGACCATGCCGCCGCGCTTCACAACCAGGCACGAGACCGGGAAGGTCGATTCGCCGGGGTGTTCGAACACCATGTCGACATCATTGCCCTTGCCGGTAATTTCCCAGATCGCCTTGCCGAA
>CAZTCU010000136.1:0-7259 GCA_964612235.1 uncultured Rhizobium sp. | reverse complement strand
GAAGACGCAGACGTTTTAGCGGCGCGGGTTCCGCAGGGGCAAGGTGAAAAGGGTGCGAAGTGCCGACCTGTTGCTTGAAGGATTGTCGTGGGGCTTGCCGAGCCGTAGCTCGCGGCAACCGGCCCGCCTTCGCCCATTGGGCTACGGCGCGGCAGCCTTCGCCGCTTCGCGAGCGAAGGCTGGTGGAGCTGAGCGGGATCGAACCGCTGACCTCCTCATTGCGAACGAGGCGCTCTCCCAACTGAGCTACAGCCCCTGAAAGGGTTGGCGCCCGGAAATGGGAATGGGGCGCCGGAAACAGGCGCGGGTTGTAGGGAGGCCGGGCCGAAGGTGTCAAGGCGCCGGCTTTCCCGTTCGATCCGTCAACCGGGGGTTTACCGCCGGCAGCTTAAAACCGCCGGATGCGGGTTCCCATCGCCCTCTTTCTTGCCGCCCTTCTCGCCGCGCCCGCGCTGGCCGAGGAGGAAGCGGCTGCACCCAAGCACAAGGTCACGCAATCCGAGACCTATGTCGCGTTCGAACCGATCTACGCCACCATCGTGGACGCAGGCCGGCCTTGCGGGATGCTGATGGTGCATTTCGGTCTCGACATCCCCAATGAGGAATTGCGTGAGGAGACCACGCGCTCCCAGCCCGTGCTGCGCGACGCCTATGTGCGCAACCTGCTCTCGTTCACCGCGACCGCCGTGCGGCCGTGGCAGCAGCCGAGCGTCGAGGTGATTTCCGAACGCCTGCAGCGGCTGACCGATCGTGCCTTGAAGAAGAAAGGGGCGCGCGTTCTGCTCGCCCAGGTCGCGATGCGGATTTCGCGCTGATCAAACCGTTGCCTGTGTCGAGCCGCCTGTTGCGCCCGTCTGATATTTCTGGATAGCGGACAGGATGTCGGCCGGATTGGCCGTGCTGTCACCTTGTGTGAGAAAATCCTGATCCACCGTGTTCGCGCTGTCGTCGGAATCGAGCGCCTGGAGCAGTTGATCGGCACCGCCGCCCGATGCGCCGTGATGGTGGTGCCCGCCGCGATGAGCCTTGCCGGTCTGAGCTTGCTGCGTGCCCATCAGCATGTCGAGCACGTTGCTGCTCAACGGATTTTGCGTGGTGCCGGTAAGCGCGTTGTTGGGCGCGCTCGCGGCATCGGGGCTGAAATCGCCGTCATCTGCGGGAGAGGCGGCAGACGTATTTGTGAAAGACAGAAGGGACGACAGAAGCGGATTGGTTGCGCCCGACGCCCCTATGCCGCCAATCGACATGGGAGTCTCCTTGATTGAGCTGTCCGCGATATGCGGACGGCGCACGACGCAAAGCATGCCGCGTGCCGGAACGCGCAAAACGGACGTCCTCGAAAAACGACGTTAGCGAGAGATTACCCGCGACACTCTTGCGACAAGTCGGGCAGGAATTTCCGCGTTTGCGAAACTTCTGCCGGAAACAAACGGGTTTCCGCTACATTGCCGAAATTCCACCATCCACTTTCAATTCCGCGCCGGTGACGAATTTGGATTCGTCCGACGCGAGATAAAGGATGGCGTAGGCGATGTCGTCAGGCTCGCCGATCTTGCCAAGCGGCACCTGGCGGCCGAGCTTGGCGTAAGCCTCTTCCTTGCCGAAGCGCTGCACCAGGCCGTCGAGAATGGGCGTGGCGATGAAAACGGGATGCACCGAATTGCTGCGGATGTTCATCTCGCGCTTGGCGCAATAAAGCGCCACCGATTTCGACAGATGCCGCACGGCCGCCTTGGCCGAATTGTAAGCCGCCATGTTGTGGCCGGCGATGATGCCCGAGATCGAGGAAATGTTGACGATGGAGCCGCCCAACCGGGTATTTTTCACGGTCTTGGCCATCAGCGGGATCGCCGCCTTGCAGCCCATGAACACGCCGTCGAGATCGATGGCGTGGACCTTGCGCCATTCCTCCAGCGAAATGTCGAGCAGATCCTTGGTCAACCCGATGCCTGCATTGTTGACGAGAACGTGCAGCCCGCCGAAGGCCTTTTCGGCTTCCGCGACGGCGGCTTTCCATTGATCTTCCTGCGTCACGTCATGGGCGACCGCGATGGCGGCACCCTTGCGTTGCGCGTTGATCGACTCCGCGATGGCCGCGGCACCCTTCGCGTTCACATCGGTGATGACGACTTTCGCACCTTCACGCGCCAGCATGCGGGCGGCGGCTTCGCCCAAACCTTGCGCGCCGCCGGTGATGAGCGCGATTTTTCCTTCGACACGACCTGTCATGGTTTTCTCCTGATATCGATGGGAAACAGTCGCGCATCGTGCTTACGCCCGCAAGGCCACTAGCGACCGGTGAATTTGGGCTCGCGTTTTTCGAGGAAGGCCTTGATGGCCTCGCGATAATCCTCGCTGGTGGTGGCCAGCGCGTATTGGTCGAGATCCATGAAGGTCGTGGCGTGATGGAGCGCATTCGCCGCCGCGTTGACCGACTGCTTGGACATGCGCACGGCGTTGGGCGGCAGCTTGGCGGTTCGCTCGGCCCATGCGCGCGCTGCGGCAAGCGCTTCGCCGTCGGCCGCGACTTCGTCGGCAAGGCCCCAGGCAAGTGCATCGTCCGCGCCGACATCCTCGCCATAGATGATGAAACGCTTGGCACGCGCCGGCCCGATGAGCGAGACAAGGCGCGGTACGGCATGCCAGCTCATGTTCATGCCAAGCGGGATTTCGGGAAGCCGCATCGTTGCCGATTTGCCCATGATGCGAAAATCGCACGCTGCCGCCAGCGCCGCTCCGCCGCCGATGCAATATTTCTCGATGGCGCAGATCGTGACCTGCTCGACCTTCTCCCACGCATCACAGAGATCGGGACCGATGCGCACCATGTGACGGCGTTCAAGCAGACCGTTCGCACGCCTGCGATCCATACCGGGGTCTTTCAGATCGGCGCCGGCCGTGAACGCACCTTTGCTCGTGAGGATCACGGCCTGGGTTTCGAGATCGTCGGCGAAACTTCTGGCAGCCGCGGTGAGATCGAGGATCAGTTCGCGGCTGAGCGCATTTCTGCCATCGCCACGATCCATCGTGACGGTGGCGACGCCGCCTTCCTTTTCGATGGTCAGGAAATTGCCGAGCTTCATGCCCTGTCGGAATAGCGCGTATTGAGCGAGCGCACGAGTCCCAAAGTCATGCCGCGCGGGAAGAACGGCACCATCCGCGCCATGACCGCGTTCATCCTGCCCGAAATCGCCACACGGCGGCCGGATTGGAACGCATTATAGCCGATCTCCGCCACAGCCTTGGACGTCATCATGCCCGCGATCTTGCTGGCGCGGACTTTCGTGGTGCCCGCCCGATCGTGGAATTTGCTTTCGGTAGGGCCAGGGCACAGTGCCGTGACTTTCACGCCGGTCCCCCGCGCCTCTTCCGACAAAGCCTCGGAGAACGACAGCACGAAGGCCTTGGTGGCGTAATAGACCGTCATGAACGGGCCAGGCTGGAACGCCGCCGTCGAGGCCACGTTCAGCACACCGCCGCGCTTCTTCTTCAGCATGTCCGGGAAGAACATATGCGTGAGTTCGACCAACGCGCGCACATTGAGATCGATCATGCCAAGCTGGCTTTCGGCGCTGAGATCGTCGAACCCGCCCGACATGCCATAGCCCGCATTGTTCACCAGCACGTCGACGTTCAACCCGCGCGATTTGATTTCGCTTGCGAGTTTCGCGCCGCTGCCGGGCTGGCCGATGTCGGCGGCGATCGCCACGGCCTGCACATTGTGCTGGCGCGCCAATCGTCCGGCCAATTCTTTCAACGGGCCTTCGGACCGCGCGGTGACGATCACATCATAGCCATCCTTGGCGAAACATTCGGCGAGTTCGACGCCGATACCGGCGGACGCGCCGGTGACAAGCACGGTTTGTCCTTCCCCCCTGCGTGCCATGTTACGCGGCTCTCAGAACGAAGCTTGCGAGATTCAAGACCGCACGGCGCGGCATGAACGGCACGAGCTTGGCGAGAAAGCGATTGTCGAAGCCGGTCACGAACACGCGCTTGTTGCGCTGGAAGGCGCGATAGCCCTGTTCGGCCACCTTCTGAGGCGTCATCGAAGACCCCAGCGTGTGCAGCCGCAAGCCTCCGGTGCCGGCGCGTTCGTGGAATTTGCTGGATGTGAGACCGGGACAGAGACACGTCACCGATACGCCCTTCCCGCGGCCTTCGATCCAGAGCGATTCCGAGAACGACATGACGAAGGCCTTGGTGGCGCAATAGATCGCCATGTAGGGGCCGGGCTGGAAGGCAGCGGTGGACGCGACATTGAGCACGCCGCCACGCTTCTTCTTCAACATGCCGGGCCAGAACTGGTGTGTGAGTTCGACCAGCGCGCGATTGTTCAGGTCGACCATGCCGACCTGACCTTCCTCGTCTTTCGCGTCGAATGCGCCCGCGATGCCGAAGCCCGCATTGTTCACCAGCACATCGACATCGAGCCCGCGCGCGCGGATTTCCGCTGCGAGCTTGTCGCCGCCGCCGGGAACGCCGAGGTCGATGGCGATGGGCGTGGCCTGGATGTTGTTCTCGCGCGAAAGCCTTCCGGCGATCTCCTTTAGCGCGCCTTCGGAACGCGCGGCGATAATCACGTTGTACCCGTCACGAGCGAAACATTCGGCGAGACCGAGACCGATGCCGGTCGATGCGCCGGTGATGAGCGCGGTCTGTCCGTCACCTTTTCTTGCGTTTGCCATCCTGCCCTCCTTCATCGCTGGCGATAGCGCGCCAGAGCATCTCTTCCATTTCTTCGCCTGCACGTTCGTCGAATCGCAGCACGCCCTCATGGGCGAATTTCACAAGACCGGCCGACGCGCCCCACATCAGCGCCACCACCAATGCCGGATGCAAGGTGCGGATGGCGCCCGCTTCGCGCCCCGCCGCGATGAAATGTGCCGCCGCATCGCGATAGGCGTTGTGCGCACGGCAGCTTTCGGCATCGAGATAGGCTGCGTGATGATGCAGATCGAGAAAGCGCATCGCGCGGGGATGGGCGCGCGCAAATCCCGCCATGCGCCGCCAATAGATGCCGAACATCTCGCGCGGAGAATGCGCGCCTTCGAGCGGCGCAAGCACGGCTGCGTTGTAGGCTTCTTTCCAGCGCCGGTAGAGCGCGTTGACGAGGGCTTCCTTGGTTTCGAAATAACGATAGATCGTTCCGGTCGCGACGTTCGCCATCTGCGCGATTTCCGGTACCGCCACGCCGTCGAAGCCCCGCAGTTCGAACAGTTCGAGTGCTGCGTCGAGCAGGCGCTCTCGCTTGTCGTCGGGTTCGGCGGATTTTCGGGCGGCAGAGATCATCGTCGCAAGGAATGAATGAATGTTCATTCATACCCTGATGTTGACGGCGGTACAAGGCCCCGCTGGCATCGGGCCACGAACTCGGCCATGGTCCGGCCGGGATGGGACGGGTCCGGGATTTCTTCCAATGATTGCAGCCCTTTGCGCGGCGCTGAGCGGGCTGGCTTTTTTTGCATCGACAGGGCTTGGGGTGATCTGGCCGCTGGCCTGGCTGGCGCCCGCCCCCGTGCTGTGGCTGGCATTTGGAGAGACGCGCGGACGGACGGTGGCGACCGCCGCTTTCGCGGCCTTCGCGATCGGCAACACCAATCTCCTGCCCGCCTATTACGACGTGCTTCCGATGGTGCCGTTCGCCATCGGGATCGTCGTTTCCGCGCTCGCCTTCGCGGGATGTGTGCTTGCCGCGCGGCTGGTGCAGCGGCGTATCAGCGGCATTGCGGCAATGATCGCGTTCGCCGCGTTGTGGACCGGTTTCGAATATCTCTCTGCGTTCGGGCCGAACGGTTCGGTCGCCTCCATCGCCTATGCGCTGGCCGGCGTGCCGGTGATGGCGCAGACGGCATCCTTGTTCGGCATCTGGAGCGTCACCTTCATCCTGTGTTTCGTGCCCGCGGGCTTGGCACTGTTCTATCGGACACATGCGGCGCTGCCGCTGTTGCTATCTCTCTGTGTGTTCGCGGGTAATGCGCTCTACGGCCATTGGCATATCCGGGACAGCGCGAAGACCATGCGGGTGGCGCTGATCGCTTCCGAAGAGATGAGCGATGCGGCCTTCGCGGACAACGCCAAAGACGCCGTTGCGGCGGTGGATGACTATGCCTCGCTGATCGGCTCGTTGGCGGAGCGCAATCCCGAACTGGTGGTGCTGCCGGAACGGTTCACGGTGCTGAAGCCCCAGTGGCGAGCGCTTGTGCTGAAGAAGATGTCGGACGCGGCCAAGGCGGCGAATGCGACCGTTGTGGCAGGCTTCGCCGACATCACGCCAAATGGGAAACGCAACATCGCATTGGCCTTTCCGCCGGACGGCGACGCGCCGGCGACCTATGTGAAGCGCAAGCTGGTGCCGGGATTGGAAGACGGTTTCGCCGCGGGCACGGGTCCGCTTGTTCTCAAGAACGGCATCGGCATCGAAATCTGCAAGGACATGGATTTCGAACAGATGCTGCGTGCCGATTCCGCATTGCATCCGCGCGTGCTGGCCGTGCCGGCCTGGGATTTCGAGGAAGACGCCTACGGCCACGCCCGCGTGGCGATCATGCGCGGCATCGAGAATGGCGTGGCCGTCGCGCGCTCCGCACGGCGAGGGCTTCTGACACTGACCGATCCCTACGGCCGCCTCGTCAATCGCAGAGCGAGCATGAGCGATGCGACGATGACGCTCGTTGGTGATTTGCCAGTGGGAGAGGGTGCCGGACACACGCTGTATGCGCGCGTTGGCGATGTGTTCGCGTGGTTTTCGCTGCTGATCGGTGCAGGTTTTCTGGCGCTGGCATTTGCCAAACGCGCCAAACCCGCCTGACCTACCCTTATTCCGCCGCCAGCGTTGTCGGCGTAACGAGGGTGCGCCCGCCGTTGAGTTGCATCAGATATTTGATGCCTTCCTCGGCGATGTCGTCGCCGACCATGCGGTCGCTTTCGCTATGCAGCTCTGCCATGTCGACGAAGGCAGCATAGGTCGCGCGCGTGCGGTCGGTGATGATCCCGGCTTTCAGCAGCGTCTTGATGAGGACGCGGAAGATCGAAGTGGAATCCTCCAGCCGCTTCCTGATCTTCGCATCCGTGAAGGCTTCCATGAAGGCTGCCTGCGCCCATGCCGGGTCGATGCCGAATTTGATGAACTGTTTGGTCTTCTGGTCGGGGCTGCCGAGATTGCGCAGCAAGCCTGAGAACACCTGCGCCGCCCAATCCTCGATCTTGTCGCGTTCTTCCTGCGACAGTTTGGGGATCGTGCGGTCGGCCCAGATCTT